>DATBXH010001126.1:0-6015 GCA_036514375.1 Bacteroidales bacterium
GATTTTTCGGGTTTTAATGTAACTATTCCTTATAAAGAGAAGATTATACCCTTCCTTGATGAGCTTAATGAGACGGCGAAAGCAGTTGGTGCCGTAAATACAATTAAATTTATACGGAATAATAATACCAAACCTCGTTTGGTTGGCTATAATACTGATATCTACGGATTCGAAACCTCATTAACACCATTGTTAATGCCACATCATAAAAAGGCCTTAATACTGGGGACCGGTGGAGCATCCAAGGCTATCAAATATATCCTGAAAACAAAAGGTATCAGTTACATTTCGGCTTCTATCGAAGATTTGAAAGAGAATGAAATCAGGTACGAAGATATTGATAAAACAATGATCGAAGATCGTTTACTAATTATCAACTGCACACCGCTTGGTACATATCCCAAAGTCGATACCTGTCCGTCGATTCCTTATGAAAACATTACCCCTAATCATGTTTTGTATGATTTAGTGTATAATCCTGAAGAAACGTTATTCCTCAGGAAAGGAAAGGCAAAAGGAGCAAGGACCACTAACGGGTTAAAGATGCTTCATCTCCAGGCTGAAAAAGCATGGGAGATATGGAATAGTTGATCGGATATGGAACAGTTTCAATCCCGCTGGCAAAAAAAATTTGTAATCCGGTCATATCATGCAGACGTCAATCAAAAAGCCACAATTCCGGCACTTTGTGATTATTTCCAGGAAGTAGCCTGGGAGCATGCGGAACATTTGGATTTTGGCTTTGAGCATTTAAAAACTGTCGGGAAATTTTGGGTGCTGTCGCGGTTGCAAATGGAAGTATACAATTATCCGGTATGGGGTGATGAAATTACAGTTACTACATGGCCCCGAGGTTTAGATGGAATGTTCGCACTGAGAGAATTTCTTGTTATTTCTGCTAGTGGTAGTAAATTAGCCGCTGCTACAACTTCATGGTTGGTTTTAGATGCGGAAAAGCATAGACCTCAACGTATCAGTCCGGAAGACTTTTCGAAATTTATGATCTTAACAGACAGTGCTCTGGGTATAACGGCCGAAAAAATTGCCAAACCGGAGTCTCCTATTGCAGAAGAATCCTTTAAAGCCAAATTTTCGGATATTGATGTAAATCGTCATGTGAACAATGTAAAATATATAGAGTGGGCAATTGATTCTTTTCCTAATGACATATTGATGAGCAGGGAAATAGGTTCATTTTCTGTCAATTTCACTGGTGAGGCTTCTTTAGGAGACGCCATTACCTTATGGAAACAAACGAATGCCAATAACGAATTCCAGGTAATACTGACTGATGATACCAAAGAAAAGGAATTATGCAGGATTAAAGCTGTCATAAAATAAAAAAAGAAACCGCTTGGTTTCTTTTTTTATTTATTCTGATAACTCGCATCAAAACTTTTCGTAATCCGAGTCGGATTCTTCACCATACATGTTAAGATTTATACCAGTTCCGGTTCCGGAAGTTCTTCTTTTAGTTTTAACAGGAGGCTGTTCTGTAACTTGTTTTGGTTTTGCAACTTCCTCAACAGGAACAGATACCTTTGCCGATTTCGCAGCAAATTTTGAGAGGATTGAATCTTTCTCAGATTTTCTATCCTGACGACTATTTACGTTATGTTCAACTTTAAAAAAGGCAGTTGCCCTTTTTAAGGCTTCGGCAAAATCGCGTAACGCTTTGGCATTTTTAGAGATTTCATCCGAAACAGCTGCATTCTGCTGTGTAACTGTGTTGAGTTGCTGAATTGAAGTATTAATTTGATCTACACCGGAATTTTGTTCTATACTGGCAGCCGATATTTCCTGTACAAGTTTTGCTGTACGTTCAATTTCAGGAGATAACTCATACAATAATTTCCCTGCTTCTTCGGTCGCAGTCACACTGTTCTTTGCAAGAACCTGAATCTCATCAGCAGCAACTTTACTCCGTTCTGCCAATTTACGTACCTCCGCAGCAACCACAGCAAAACCTTTACCATGCTCTCCTGCACGTGCAGCCTCAACAGCTGCATTTAAAGCAAGAATATTTGTTTGAAACGCAATATCATTAACAATGGATATTTTTTCAGCAATGGTTTTAATTGAACTTATACTTTCGTTAGCTGCATCCCTTACCTTTTTAAGACCATTCGATGCTGTCATGGCTATTTTCTCAGTCTGTTGGGCATTATCGGTATTTTGCTGAATGTTCGAAACCATTTCTTCCATCGATGAAGATACTTCTTCTGTAGAGGAGGCTTGGTCAGTAGCACCTTGTGATAACTGCTGAGCTCTGGTATTCAGTGTTCCACCGGTCGAGTCAATATTTTCAGCACTTTCTATAATATTAACTATAATTTCTCTGAGCTTATTCACCATTTCACGCAATGACTCAGCCAATTCTCCAATTTCATCGTTTTGCTTAATGTCTACGGTAGACATCAAATTCCCACTACCAAGCGATTTGGCAAATTCAACCCCTTTACGCAGCGGTCCTACAATAGAAATAATTGTTACAAACGCCGACGCTAATGATATTAGAATCAAAAGAATACCTCCAACTGTAACAATGATAAGGAAGGTTTTAAAAGATGCATCCATCTCGTTCCGTGCATTGACAGAATTAGTTTTTTGCTGTTGAATTAACTGGTCAAGATTAGCCAGAATGTGGTCGGTTTGTTTCATAACGATTCCACCTTCTTCAACGAGAGGTATAATATCAAAAATAACCAATGGGTCGTCGTAACTGGCAAAATCTTTCAGTTTACCCATTATTTCTTTTTGGCGGTTAAATAAACTGTCACTTATAGCGGAAACAATTTGCTGGTAAGTCTTTCTCTCTTCATCTGACCATAATTCAGATTGCGATAACTTGTCAAGTTCACTTCTTAGACGCGGAAAATCTTTTTCCTGTAAGTCTTTCAATTTCGTCTTATCAGGAGTATCAGACTTTTTATCAATAAATACCCAGTTCTTGATAAGCATCTTCGAATTAAGAATAAGGTTCGAAAGTGCATTCAAATTACTTTCGGAAGGCATGTAAATGTTGGTTACATTGTCATTTAACTTGACATTCTTCCTGGTATAAACAATTGTAAGAACAACATTAATTAAAATGGCTAAACTTAATATCCCATAGCCTATACTAAGTTTTCTTCCAATTGTAAGCTTCAAATTATTAAACATATAAATAAAATTTATAATAAGAATTTTAATATTTGGCAACTGCCATTGACTCTAAGTTCGAATGCATCTTAAGTCCGAGTTTTGTTGCATTACTTTCTTTCAACTCAAATTTAAGCTTATCTTCCACAATCACAAAATTAATTGCTGCTCCTTCCTCAAGTGCGCCTTTTCTCTCAGTAATTATAAGAGTCTTTGCCCCTCCTAATATGCCTAAAATCGAGGATAATTCTTTTGTTTTGCTAAACGGAACAAAAAGGATATGGCACCTGCTAATCGACTGAGCTACGCTAAATTTAGCTACCGTAATTGATTGTGAGCCTACCATTTTTCCATTGGTAAAGCTTTTAAGATCATTATATAAATCGCTCGAACCATAAACGCCGATTACAAAATCGCCTGATTTATAATCCGCAGGCCATTCGATGAGTCTGGTAAAATTATAAATAAAAACTGCCTGTGCCTGCGAAATAGAGGTTTGCGCTTTTAGACTGCCTTCAAAATAAACTTGTAAAAAAAGGAAAATCAAAATAATACCTAAATATTTCTTCATAATTGTTAGATAAATTTTTCAATTTCTACGGTGCAGTATCTTTAATGTTACGTTTAATTGGCATGTTTGAACAAAATTTACAAAAATTTCAATTATAAATTAAAAAATATAACAAAATTTAATATGGTATTGGGTTATTACTGATTATATTATCAGGATATTGAATTTTTATAAGATGCAGGCCGGAAGCATCCACCGATGTACCTGCCTCAGAACGGTTTTTTTTTTCAATAATAGCCCTAACGCAATCCGGAGTCATTTTTCCAAGGCCAATTTCAAGTAATGTTCCTACAATGGCACGAACCATGTTACGCAGAAAACGATCTGCACTGATGGTAAAATGAAGTTCCGTCCCCTCAATTGTCCATTTCGCATAAGTCACATTACAATTATTAGTTTTGACGTCTGTATGTAATTTGCTGAAACTTGTGAAGTCGGTGTATATTTTCAATATTTCGGCAGCCACATTCATTTTTTCAATTTCAATTTTTTTTGACATAAACATCGTAAACTCCAGATTAAACGGATCTTTTAACTGGCTTAGACGATAGAGATAGGTTCGAGAAATTGCACTAAACCTGGCATGCGCATCATTCGGAACATCTATAATTTTATAAACAGCAATATCCCTGGGTAAAATACAATTTAATTTATAAATTACTTTTGAGTCGAGATGCAGATCGTTTTGCTGCGAATCAAAGTGAGCATAAAAACAAGGTGCGTGAACACCACTATCGGTTCGTCCCGCTCCAATACAATATATATTTTCTCTTAAAAGCATGGATAAACTTTCGTTCAGGATTCCCTGAACTGTTTCCGATCCTGGCTGTACCTGCCATCCATGATAGTGAGTTCCCTTAAAGCCTAAATGGATAAAATATCTGTACATCAGTCCTAACCGAGATTAGAATGTAAATGTATCAATTTTACTTAGGTTGCTTAACATTTTACTATTATTTTTTGTGATATTTGGTATTTTATTTCATTAACAATTTTTTTAAATACGAACACATAGTAAATTCTGGAAATGCAGAAATATCGGCATATTCTGAAGCCTGTTTTAACTTTTTTTAACTTGAAAAAAAACAAGAATCAGTTAATTTCGGCCTGCAAATTGATTTTCAATTATGTTGCTAAAAAATTAAGATTGAAATAGTAAAACGCTCAATTATGAACGAAACAGTGAATATAAAGGAATTGAACGAAAGAATCCAACAGGAGAGCTCTTTTGTAGACCTTATCAATATCGAAATGAGTAAGGTAATTATCGGACAAAAGCACCTTGTAGAAGGATTGTTAATTGGTTTACTGTCGGATGGCCATATACTTCTGGAAGGTGTGCCCGGTTTGGCAAAAACTTTGGCAATTAAGACCCTTGCCGATACTATTGATGCCAAATATTCTCGGATCCAGTTTACTCCAGATTTATTACCAGCAGATTTATTAGGAACTATGGTTTATAGTCCTAAAAACGAAGAGTTTAATGTGAAAAAAGGCCCCATTTTTGCTAACTTTATTTTGGCCGATGAAATTAACCGGTCACCAGCGAAAGTACAAAGTGCCTTACTTGAGGCGATGCAAGAAAAGCAGGTAACGATTGGTTCGCAAACCTACCCGTTGGAAAAACCATTTTTGGTCCTCGCTACACAAAACCCTATCGAGCAGGAAGGTACTTACCCACTACCTGAAGCCCAGGTGGACCGCTTCATGTTAAAGGTTGTTATTGATTACCCTAAGAAAGAAGAAGAACGTTCAATTATTCGCGAAAATCTTTCAAAGACATTCCCGATTCCGAATAAAATACTTAAAACGTCTGACATCAACAGGGCCAGGGAAATAGTGAAAGATGTTTACATGGATGAAAAAATTGAAAGATACATCCTTGATATCATTTTTGCGACTCGCTATCCACAGGAATTTAAGCTGGAAAAGTTTAACAGCATGATTAATTATGGAGGCTCACCACGTGCAAGCATAAGCTTGGCAATGGCTTCAAAAGCTTATGCATTTATCAAGCGCCGTGGCTATGTCATACCAGAGGATGTGCGTGCCGTTTGTTATGATGTACTTCGTCACCGTATTGGATTATCATATGAGGCAGAAGCTGAAAATATTACAACTGCTGATATCATTACTGAGATCCTGAACACCGTTGAAGTACCATAGGAATTGTAAAATGAACATTGTAATTTGATGGATGGACAATAGTGTAGGCAAGTATCTAAACTCATGGTAAGAAAAGCAGTATTGCTAATAATTATGTTAGGCCTTGTATTTCCCGCAAGATCACAATATTTTATCGG
>DATBXH010001127.1:0-4052 GCA_036514375.1 Bacteroidales bacterium
ACTGGTGCACCTGGAGAAAAAGAACTCAAGGGTAAGGGTATTTCCTACTGTGCGACATGTGATGCCAAGTATTTTGGTGATAAGGAAGTAGTGGTCATTGGTGGCGGCAATTCGGCTGTGGAAGAATCTGACTTCATCAGCAAATTTGCCAGCAAAATAACTATGATTCATCAGTTTGACAAGTTCACGGCGAACAAAAAGGCTCAGGATAAGATTTTTGGCAATCCCAAGATCAATGTTTTATTTGAGCATGAACCCCGTTCCTTCAACCGCGAGGGAGATAAGATGATTACAGAGGTTGAAGATCTAAAAACAAAGGAACGTAAGAAGCTTGTGAGCGATGGTTTGTTTATCTTTATCGGAATGAAACCTAATGTGGAATTATTCAGGGACAAACTGCAACTCGACCAATGGGGATACATCAAAACAAACGAGGATATGCGAACGAGCCTTCCAGACGTCTATGCTGTAGGAGATGTTATTAGTAAGAAGTATCGACAGATAACAACCGCTGTTGCTGATGGCACAATTGCAGCTATTTCCATTGCTAAAGAATTAAATTAAGCTTTAAAATATCGTCTAACTTAAACTTATGAATCATGAAAAAAAACATGGGTACTACTGATCGGGTAATCAGGATACTGATTGCTGTAGTGATTGCAATTCTGTATTTTTCTCATGTAATTTACGGGATCTTAGGTATTATTCTGCTTGTGATAGGGGCCATTTTCTTAGTTACAAGCATAATTAGTTTCTGTCCGCTTTATCTGCCATTTAAATTAAATACGGGTAAAAAGGAATAATTAGAGAATTTGGGGAGTGTTTCCATTTTGTCAGCCTCTGCGAGCTTTGTCATGCCAAGTGATAATCAAAAGCGAAGCAGAGGTTTTTATTTTTTCAGAGAATCACATTTTCATACCTCTAAGTATTTTTCACTACCAACATCTAGGTATTTATACCTACCTAAATATAGTTATCCAAAATACCACTTTAAAGGTATTTTAATTTCATGGTAATCAATGCAATTTTGTTTCTGAAATAAATCAAAGTTTCAGAAACAGATATGGCATTTCTCTCGCTCACCAAATATCGTATTCTCAAGGACAAACTGGCGAAGCGTATCATGTGGATACTAACGATTTTTTCACTGTTATTGGCAATTATTGTAGGGATGAGCCTATACATAAAGTCGTCACCTATACTGCACGAGCATTCCCTGTGGTCATTGCTTACCAATGAAACATGGAGACCCTTTAAGGGTCAGTTTGGCTTTTACCCTTTTATTATGGGCACGCTTTGGGTAACCGGTATAGCAATTAGTATAGCTTTACCACTTTGTATACTCACGGGTATCTTCCTTTCAGAATATGCTCATCCATATATAAAAAGACTTGTGTTTCCTCTTATCGACATCCTTGCCGGAATACCACCTGTAGTTTATGGAGTCTGGGGAATACTGGTAATAGTCCCATTTATCTCCGATAAGCTTGCGCCTCATTTTGTAGAGTATTCCTCCGGTTATAGTGTATTAGCTGGCGGTATTGTTCTCGCAATTATGATAATACCTTTAATTATCAGCATTCTAATTGAGATCTTTGCTGCGATTCCAAAAGAATTGAGAGATGCATCACTATCGCTTGGAGCGACCAACTGGCAGACCGTAAAGTTTGTGGTGCTTAGGAAATCGATGCCTGGAATCCTGGCAGCTATTGTATTGGCCGTTTCAAGAGCATTCGGCGAAACTATAGCTGTTCTAATGGTTGTTGGGAATGTCACAGAGATTCCAAAGTCGATATTCGATGCCGGTTATCCCTTACCAGCCCTTATTGCAAATAATTACGGCGAAATGATGTCTCTCCCTCTATTCGATTCTGCATTGATGCTTTCAGCATTTATTCTTTTCATCATCATATTAATTTTCAACGCTGTATCAAGGCTTGTACTAGTGCGTATTGAAAGGAGGTTCGCGTTATGAGAAAATTAGAAGAACAACTTTTCAAAGTATTGATGATTCTGGCAACCATTGTCATTCTTGGAACATTATTTTTGATTTTGATTGCAATTATAAAGCGGGGATTACCTGCTATGAGCTTGGATATGCTTACCAAAATCCCGAGCGGAGGATTTTACCTTGGCAAAGAGGGAGGCTTGCTCAATGCCATCGTTGGATCGTTAATGGTAGTGCTTGGATCCACTGTCCTGGGCCTGGCAATTGCAATTCCGGTTGTCATTTATATCAATGTCTATCTTCCTAAAAAATCTGTATTTGCTGATATAACAAGACTCTCAGCCGATGTACTGTTTGGAATACCATCCATTGTTTATGGAGCTTTCGGCTTTACCCTAATGGTGTATTTTGGATTAAAAACCTCACTTCTGGGGGGTATCATTGCTGTAGCTCTTTTGATTACACCCATTCTTATTCGTTCAATGGATGAAGTTGCAAGGTTAATTCCCAAAGAGCTTAAGGAAGCAACACTTTCGCTGGGCGCCACCCGTTACGAAATTATCAGAATTGTACTTAAGCAAATTTCACCTGGCATTACCACGGCTATACTACTCTCAGTGGGCCGTGCCATTGGAGATGCTGCCTCCGTACTTTTCACAGCAGGATATACTGATAATATACCGGTATCACTTTCTCAACCGGTTGCTACTCTGCCTTTGGCCATTTTCTTTCAACTAAGCAGTCCGATTCAGGAAGTGCAAGACAGGGCGTATGCAGCAGCACTTATATTAACACTTATTGTTCTGGTGTTGAGTCTTGCAGCCCGTTTTTATAGTCGTAAATTCTCAAAAAACAGAATATGAACCACAACTTTTTAAAATCAGAGGACTTTGTGGCATCTCCGGGTAATACATCGGACGATATCTCCATACTCGAAGTTGTTCCTGAAAAGGCAAAAATTTCGCAGAAAAAAAAGTATAAACCGGACCTTGTAAATCCCCATATTAGTGTACGAAATCTCAATGTTCACCTGCAACAAAACCATGTTCTGAAAAATATAAATCTGGATATTCCAAACAAAGCAATAACATGTATTATAGGGCCTTCCGGTTGTGGAAAAACAACACTGCTAAAAACATTTAACCGTCTTCTGGAACAAACACCGGAAGTTAAAATAGAAGGACAGGTTTTGGTCGATGGCCAAAACATTCATGATAAGAATGTTGAAATCATTAATATCCGGAAAAAGATGGGGCTTCTTTCACAACGCCCTTGTCCGCTGCCCATGTCTATTTTTGATAATATTGCATACGGACCTAAAATTCATGGGAACAGGAATAAGCGCGAACTTACCCGTATTGTTGAGGGGTATCTTAAAGCAGCTGGGTTATGGGATGAAGTGAAGGACCGGCTTCATACACCTGCTAACAGGCTTTCCATTGGACAGCAGCAGCGTCTGTGTTTAGCACGAGGGCTTGCTGTTGAGCCTGAAATCATCCTTGGTGATGAAGCCACATCGGCTCTCGATCCAATTTCAAGCAAAAAGATTGAAGAGCTCTTTGTGGAGCTAAAGAACAAATATTCTATCGTGCTGGTTACGCATACGCTCAGGCAGGCAAAGCGAATAGCCGATTATATTATTTTCATGTATCTGGGCGAGGTCATTGAAGCAGGGCCTGCTGACGAAATATTTAATCATCCGCAAAAGGATTTGACCAGCGAATACATATCAGGGTATTTTAGTTAAAAATTTATCAGATACCCAGTAACCATTCATTAAGGTCAATTTAAGTTTACAATTTATTAATCTGTATTTTATATGATGTCTCAGTTAACACAAAAAAATATAAATCATTTAAGAGAGCTCGAATCTGAGTCTATTTATGTCATTCGTGAAGTTGCGGCTCAATTTGAGAAGCCAACACTTTTATTTTCGGGTGGTAAGGATTCAATCGTAATGTTCCATATCGCACGCAAGGCTTTCTGGCCCGCTAAAGTGCCGTTTCCTTTGCTACATATCGATACTGGTCATAATTTTCCAGAGACACTTGAGTTCAGGGATACACTAATGGAGAAGACAGGAGCGACCTGCATTGTGCGGCTT
>DATBXH010001128.1:0-5213 GCA_036514375.1 Bacteroidales bacterium
AGGCAAAGATATAACAATGACTACGGGGGCTTCAGGAAATGTTTCCGGGTCAGTCTCATTCTTAGCCACGAATAATGGAGAAGTGGATGTAACCTTAACCAATCCTTTAACAAAAGAGACCATCCCTGGCTTAGTTACCAAAACTCAGGGGGGAACTTATAACATTGCAAAAGTGCCTGACGGAACCTATATTGTAAGGGCATCGTATGTCAACGATAGTTATGTAGTAGACCCGGATTGGATATTAAAGAATGGCGAACCGATGGTTACAGTTGCAGGAAACACAATTACACAAAATTTCAGTGTAACAGGGGCTGTGAGACTGGTAAGTCCTACCAATGATTCGACCACTACAAAGCCCATTGAGGTAACAGGTTCTACTCCAACGTTTACATGGCTGGCTTATTCAAGCACAAGCGATTATGTGATTGAAGTTTCCGACATCAATGGAAATGTTATTTGGGGAGGGTTTGCCAAAAACGGGGCAACTATTACAAAAAACATTTCTATTCCGAAAGGCCAGTTTAGCATCGTGTTTAATTCGGACGGAAATGCTTCCTCTACCTTAAAATCAAACAACACCTACCGATGGAGAATTTATTCGAGCAAAGACGATAATTCATCGTCAACTGGCTGGAAATTAATCTCCGTCAGTGAAGAACAGCGCGGCTTATTTATTATAAAATAGTTAGAAGTTTGAATAGGAGGGATTCATATGGAATCTCCTTATTTGTTTTTATCAAAATCAATGTTTTTACTTTGAATTTAATCCCCAATCTGTTATAAAAGGTTGCCGCTTTCAAGTGGCAACCTTTTATAATATAGCTATTCTAAACAGTTATCGTTTCAACTAAAACTTTTCAAAGTTATTGTCGCGATTCTCCATCTCCTGCCCCGACAATTTGATATTAGCACCTCTTCTATCTTCATTTTTTAAAGGAATACCTGAAATATGCTTCCTGGGCTGTTCTTTTGTTCTGGCATTGGTAAAAGCTCGTTGTTCCCAGTTACTATCCCTATACCCGGCTTTACTGCCAGGGAGTTTAAAAAACAAAATTAACTCCTTGAGTTGTTCCGATTGGTTGGCAAGTTCCTCAGCGCTTGTAGCCAGTTCTTCTGAAGCAGAAGCATTCTGTTGGGTTACCGTGTTGAGTTGCTGGATAGCGCTATTTATTTGATCAGCGCCTGAATTTTGTTCAATACTGGCAGCCGAAATCTCCTGTACCAGTTTTGATGTTTTTTCAATTTCAGGAACGATCTCCTGTAGTTGCTGTCCTGCTTTACTGGCTATTTCTACACCATCCTTTGATACATGGTTAATTTCTTCAGCAGCTACCTTACTGCGTTCGGCAAGCTTACGAACTTCAGCAGCTACCACAGCAAACCCCCTTCCATGTTCCCCGGCTCGCGCAGCTTCAACAGCAGCATTAAGAGCAAGAATATTGGTTTGGAAAGCTATTTCGCTTATGATTGATATTTTATCTGCAATTTCTTTCATTGCTGTCGCTGATTTTGATGCCGACACGTTCCCTTGTTTAATATTGGTTGCTGCCATAAGGGCTATCTTTTCGGTTTGCTGGGCATTGTCATTATTTTGCTGGATGTTGGATGCCATTTGTTCCATACTCGATGATATTTCTTCTGCTGAGGATGCTTGCTCGGATGCCCCTTGTGACAATTGTTGTGCACCGGCACTTATTTCTCCGCTTACATCGGCAATCTGATTCGTGGCTATCTGGAATTGGCCAACAACATCAGCTACTTTCCCTATCATATCGTTAAGGGCTTGAATCAGCTCATCCTTATCAGACCTTTTTTCAAGTGAAACTGTCAAATCTCCTTTTGCTATTAATTTAGCTTTCTCAACAATCTGGCTCAGCGAGTCTTTCATTTCCCGGAATGATTTGGCCAGGCTACCGACTTCATCTCCGCTATAGACCTGTAAATCAACTTCCATATTTCCAACAGCGATACCTTTAGCAGCATTATCCATCTTGATGATGCCTTTTGATATGGTGCTCGCGATAAATGAACCCGTTATGATACTGATGATAATGGCAAGGATAATAGAAATGATGACTAATGTCATTGCCCCGGTATAAACGTTGTTAGCTGTTACAGCAGATGCGTCGCCGTTTTTTTTATTAAATTCTACCAGCGCTGTTAATGCATCACTCCAGGCGTAAAATAACTTGGTTGATCCGCCATAAATCACTTTGATTGCGCTATCCGCCATATTTTGTCTGGAAAGTTTCAGGATTGCTTCATGTTCAACTATGAATCTGTCATAATTCAGTTTTACCTCATTATAAAGTTTCTGCTCCTCATCGCCAGATATCAATTTTTGATAGGTGATGACATGGTTGTCATAGTTACTCAAAATAGCTTGTATGTCTTTTTCAATAGATTCCTTTTCCTCCTTTGTTTTAGCTATCACATGCCGATATTCCTTCAGTCTAAGATCAGATTTGTTGGTGTTCATATCTGAAATATGATAAATAGAAGGCATCCAGTTTGCAGATATTTCCTGTGTTTGTTTGTTGATCTTATTCATCTGGTACAGACTAAAAATACCAAGTGACAATAAGATAACAACGGCTACTGCAAAGCCTAATAAAATCTTCATGCGAATTTTCAAGTTTTTCATGGCTATATTTTTTAGTTCATTGTTGTATAAATTTTGACTTATATGGTTTTTAATGTCTCATTTACATTTTGGTCCTTATAAATTGCTTCTAATTCCTCATTGTCAAACAATTTTTTAACATCCAGGAGCATCACAAATTCACCATCAAACTGTACTATCCCTGAAAAAAATAAGGATTTGTAATAATTACCAATGCTGGGAGCCGGTTGTATCAATTCATCTTCTATCTCCTCCACGGAATCAACCTTATCTACCAAAGCCCCAATCAGTATTTTATCAGTATTAATATCCAACTCCAGGACTACAATACAATTTTTTTCAGTTAACGTGGTTTCTCCCATTCCAAACTTTACTTTAATGTCAATAATGGGAAGCACTTTTCCCCTGAGATTGTAGATACCCTTCATAAATCCTGGTGCCAAAGGAACATTCGTAACCTTCGACATTTCCTGGATACTGATTACTTTGTTCACAGGTAAAGCATACTTTTCGTTACCAAGCGAAAAAACCAAGTAAAATATTCTTTCTATTCGTATGGCATTTCGTTTATTCATAATCACCTCCTTGTTTAGTTATATTGATTCGGCAGGCCCTACTTAATTGCTATAGATTCAGGAAAATATAAATTACCTTTGATGATCTCCTTTATGGCTGTTTTTAGTTTAATATGGATTTCGTCTTTGAACACACAACCTTTAAAACCGATTGAAACCAAATCGAACAGGTAAATTTTTTCTTTATAAAGTGTCACTGCTAAAAGTTTTTTATCCGGATATTCTGAAAGAATTTCTTTTGCAGTCTCCTTCCCATTCATTTCCGGCATTTCAATGTCTAGCAATATGACATCCGCTTCAGCTATTTGATTACTCTTTAGAAGCTCTGTTCCTGACAGAAATTTATTTATAATGTTATAGTTCCCATCCCTGGTTAAAAATATTTCTAACCCATCAAGGAATTGCTTGTGATCATCAACAAGGAGTATATTGTATTTCTTTTCTATGGGTTGCATAACGCTTTTATAATTTTATCTCAAAATTACGGCTATGCCAAGCGGTATGAAATAGAAGAGTTTCTATAAGTGGTAGGGTTTTTTCTATTTTTTAGTGTCGGGTTTTCCCCATATAGCAGAACTGGTAATTAAAATAAAAAGGTCAAATAACGATTATCTTGTTTTTAAGGGCAAAAGCTACTAACTCAGCGCTTGTCTTAACACCTGTTTTTTCAAACAATTTGGTTTTATCACTCTCTACAGTTTTATGACTAACAAACAATTTATCAGATATTTCCTTGTTTGATAAACCTTTGCAAAGTAATTCAATTAATTTAATCTCCCGTTCAGAGAATTTTCGGGATACATCATTACCTTCCTTATATTTATTTGCAACAGCTATATTGGTAATCACTTTTTGAAGCAGCACCTGGGAGAAATAAGGGCTGCCATTGTAAACTTCTTTAATAGCTATTTCCAGTTCGTTTTTTCTGGCTTCCTTTAGAATAAACCCTTTAACACCAGCCGATAACATTTTATGATAATAATTAAAATCGCTAAACATGGAAAGAATAATTATCTTTAATTCAGGATATTTTAAGATAGCTGCACGTGTTGCTGTCTCTCCATCCATTTGTGGCATTTCAATATCCATCAATACGATGTCAGGCATTTTGGTCTCTATTCCTTTTATAAATTCTTTCCCTTGTTCGTAAACGCCACAAATTACAAAGTCGGGAACCTTTTCGAGCAACCCACTGATACCTTCCCGAAAAAGCTCATGGTCATCTACGATTGCAATTTTTATTGGCATAGTATACTTTATTTATTAGCAATTTCAATATTGATTTCAACTCCTTCAGCCGGTTTGGTTCGTAGGCTAAAAATTCCGTTTAATGTTTTTACCCTGTTTTCAATATTTACTAATCCCATGCCTTTGTGAAGCCCGGATATTCTCCCGGGATCGAAACCTATACCATCATCGAGATAATTTAATAGTAATCCGTTATCATCCAAATCCAACCTTATTAAGATAATGGTTGCACAAGCATGTTTTATTGTATTATTTACAAGTTCGGTAATGATCCTGTAAATGTTTGTCTCAATATTAGTATCCATTCGAATATCAATATCCGAATGGAAAAAGATCTTTATATTCTTGGCACACATCATGTTACTCAAATAGCTTTTCAATGCCTGAATTAAACCAAAATTTCTCAGCACATGGGGACTTATATTATTGGAAATTTCTTTTACAGTTGAAATTGATAGTTCAAGGGTATGTATCAGTTTTTGGTTGATGGGATTTGAAGTAAGTCCCGGATAATCTTCTGCCATGGTGTCGAGAAACAAAATACAGGCAGACAATAAAGGCCCCAAGCCATCGTGCAATTCTTTAGCTATCCGGCTTCGTTCGCATTCTTCAGCTTCTATCGCAGATTGATATACTTTACGTTCTATATTTTTCCGCTCTGTAATATCCCGCAATATGGCAAGTGTATATAATTCTGAATTCAATTCATATACCGTTGCATTAACCTCAAAGGGAAACTCTTCGCCATTTGTTTTTACTCCAAG
>DATBXH010001129.1:0-2756 GCA_036514375.1 Bacteroidales bacterium
GCGACCTCAGAACTACTGAAAATTATCTGGATAGCTTTCACTTAGACTCAAAGAAAGAAGTCGTGAAAAAACTCCTGAACTTCAAAAAAACTAGCCAATAAAACAACAGCCCCCCAATTAAAACCTCAGAACGTACTAACATCTAAGCAACAAGCCACTAGGCTATGCTTATTTTGGACATCAAAATTTGCTCGACAACCTTATTGCTAATATACCCGATGATAAGATCTTGTTAACGGTTTAAACTATGAAAAAGTCTGGCTCCCACTACTAAGATAACCTTTGAAGATTACTATTTTCAAGGGTTTCTTATTTTATGAGTTACAAAATAGTTACAATAAATAATAGAAAAAGTCTTTTCAGATGTTACTATTCAATTACCAAAAGAATTGGTACAAGAATTTATCAAATAAGTTCTTTTATGTTATAAAACATATCCTTTTTTTATTCTCTTAATCGATTAAGCATAACTTTGTCATGTTTTTTGAATTTTTATATGATTATCAAATTGACATTAGGATTGATTATGAAACAGAGAAGTCAAATATATTTTTTTCTAAAATGCTTAATCGATTAATCTAATTCTCTGTTTCTATTGGAAAATGTTGGTTTGTTAAACTATTAGTTTGTAAGAGCTATTTAACCAATGGCATAAAAAATTAATCAATTTAAAGAAGATATACAGATGATGAATAAAAAGTTATGCATAGGGGTTGATTTCGGAACCGATTCAGTTCGTTCATTACTTGTTGATATAGCAAACGGGGAAGAAATAGCCTCTTTGTCTTTTCAATATCCACGTTGGAATGAAGGTCTCTATTGCAATGTGCTTGAGACTAGGTTTCGTCAGCATCCACTTGATTATATTGAAGGTTTGGAATTCACCATTAACGATCTATTAGACAGAGTTCCTGGAGCAGCGAAAAAAGTTATAGCGATTGGAATTGCCACCACTGCTTCAACACCTATAGCTGTTAATGATAAGGGAGTTCCTTTAGCTTTACTCAAAGAATTTGAAGATAATCCAAATGCTCAGTTTATTTTATGGAAGGATCACACTGCAATTCCAGAAGCTGATGAAATTAACGCACGTTGTAAAGAATGGGGAGGGATTGATTTTACCAAGTATTCAGGGGGTATTTATTCCTCGGAATGGTTCTGGGCAAAAATCTTACATGTGATCCGTGAAGATGAAAATATTAAAAAAGCAGCATTTTCGTGGGTTGAACATTGTGATTGGATGCCAGCCTTGCTTTGCGGGGATACAAATCCATTAAGTATAAAACGCAGCAGATGTGCCGCTGGTCATAAAGCAATGTGGCATGAAGAATGGGGAGGTTTGCCTACGAAAGAGTTCCTGGTTACCCTTGACCCTTATATGAAAGATTTACGGGACAGGTTATATCATACTACTTATACTTGTGATATGCCGGCAGGAACACTTTCATCAGAGTGGGCCAAGAAATTAGGTTTAAGCGAAAGTGTAATTGTTGCAACAGGGGGCATTGATGCTCATATCGGTGCTGTTGGTGGTGGAATTGAACCGTTTAATTTGGTTAAGGTAATTGGAACTTCTACTTGTGATATGTTGGTTGTGCCTAATGAAATTGTAAATAAAAAGTTAATAAAAGGTATATGTGGGCAGGTCGATGGCTCTATAATTCCAGGTAAAGTTGGAATGGAAGCTGGTCAATCGGCATTTGGAGATATTTATGCATGGTTCAGCAATTTATTATTATGGCCTTTAGAATACATATTTGATGACGGTAACTATTTTTCAGTTGTACAGAGGGTAAAACCTAAGGTCATTGAGGAACTTAGTCGTAAAGCTTCCCAGATACCGGTTGAAAGTTCTGATATTATTGGCTTGGATTGGATGAATGGAAGAAGGACCCCTGATGCCAACCAGAATTTAAAAGGGGCCCTTGTTGAATTATCATTAGGAACCGATGCTCCCCGAATATTTAAAGCATTGGTTGAATCTACTGCATTCGGCGCAAAAAAAATTGTTGAAAGGTTTAACAGGGAAGGTATACCGATTTTAGGGATTATAGCTCTGGGGGGAATTGCTAAAAAGAATCCTTATGTAATGCAGGTCCTTACAGACGTGCTGAATATGCCGGTTAAGGTAGTGCATTCAGAACAAACATGTGCATTGGGTGCTTCTATGTTTGCATCAGTAGCAGCCGGTATTTACAGTGATATTAGTGAAGCACAAGGATATATGGTCTCCGGTTTTGAAATAGAATATAAACCGATACCCGAAAATGTTGAAAGATATAAGGATTTATATAAAAACTACATAAAATTGGGAGAATTTGTTGAAAGCACCGCAATTCAAAAAAAATCTAAAAACATTTAATCTGTTAATAATGAAAATACAGGCGGTTCTTTTTTTAGCCTTGGTTAATATAATAAGTTCATGTTCTGACCATCAAGGGGTTAAAATTGGGATGATGCTTCCAAATCTGGAAAGTGAACGATATCCGAAAGACAGGGATTTTTTCATTGCCAAGGTCAAAGAATTAGGGGGCGAAGTGATTGCTACTGATGCTAAAGAAAATGATGCGCTCCAAATAAAACAAGCTAGTGAACTCCTCACTCAGGGAGTTAAAGTCTTGGTTGTTGTTCCTGTAAATAAAAATACAGCAGCATTAATTGTTCGTGAAGCGCACAAAAAAGGTGTAAAAGTCATTGCTTATGAGCGGATTATATGTAATTGCGATCTCGATTATTTTGTTTCTTTTAATAATGTT
>DATBXH010001130.1:0-4038 GCA_036514375.1 Bacteroidales bacterium
CTAAAGCTAACCTAAATGATAAATTAACGCAGCACCAGTCAGAAGCTTTATTAAATCCTGAGAAATTTGGATGGATTACAAATTTACTCAGCTGTGGCAGGAAACCTGAAATTAAACCTATCGTAAGTTACAGCGAAGATGAGGCTGAACGTTATGAAAAATTATTCTTTAATGATTTGAGATTTTTTCTTGGACTCAGACTATCCAATTCCGAAACAATAAAAATTCAAAGTCTCTTTCAGGAAAACCTAGAATCTAATCATATTATCTAAGCCCCAAAATTCCATATCCTTCTGTCATAGGAATTCTAAAAATCAGAAAACAGACCATTATAAAATAACCAATTATTTGTTATTTCCCAGGCAAAATTATATTTCTTATCCCATTACATCCCTGTTTGTATCTCAATTTTCTTTAATTTATAATATTTTTTTTTCAAGATTAAACAACCTTCTTCAAACTTCATTTGTTATAACTTTTGTTTGGGTTAAGTTTTAAAGCAGGGTTTAGACCTATAAAAACTCCTAATAAAATACCTAAGTGATTTACAATTACGCCTGAATTGAAAAGGTGAGGATATTTATTTATAACTAGCAGGACGGGATAAATCCCAGAGCCAAAAATAATTACTATGAAGAATAAAGTTAATTGCGTGTTTTTTTTAGCATTCTTTCTTTTAGGTAACATTGTTCAGGCCCAAAACGACTCATTAACAGGGAGAATATCAACAAGCAGGACATCTTTTTCTCAGGAAGATGTCAGAATAGGTGAAAGGATTTTCTACGGATTAGACCCTATTGGAACCAAAAGCATCAATTGCGCATCATGTCATAATGTTGGTCCGGTGGATACAATGAACTGGAATCCCTCTGCTATGGATCTTGCCAAAAAATTTGCTAATAAAGATTTAGCCGCCTTTAAGGCAGTCCTTTTGCAACCTACAGGTAAACTTATGACCCAGATCCATCAGGGGCTAGAATTTAACGATGATCAAATCAGGCAATTAAAAAGCTATCTGACAACGTTAGCCAGACAGGGTGAAAAAGCTGAAAAGCCCGTTCTTACAAACCGTATTATTTTCCTGATATTATTGTTACTGTTTATACTGGCTTTCATTGATTTTGCCATAACTCATAAAATTAAATTCACCATCATTCATATTACAGTACTGTTTGTGACGTTGATACTGATGACCAATTACGTTGTGACCTCTGCGAAAGAAATTGGACGATCAAAAAACTACCAACCCGATCAACCCATAAAATTTTCGCATCAAATACACGCTGGTCAAAATCAAATAAGTTGCTTCTATTGTCATTTCAATGCCGAACAAAGCAAATTTGCCGGCATTCCGCCTGCGAGCGTGTGTATGAACTGCCATATTCTGATTAAAGAAGGTACCAGAAGCGGAAAGTTCGAAATCGATAAAATCTACCAAGCCATAGACGAAAATAAACCTATTAAATGGGTTAAAGTTCACAATTTACCTGATTATGTATTCTTTAGTCATGCCCAACACGTTGTTGCTGGTAAATTGGACTGTAAACTATGCCATGGGAACGTTGCTTCAATGGATGAAATAGCTCAGGTAAATGATCTATCGATGGGTTGGTGTATCAAATGCCACAGAGAAACCGGCGTTCAGTTCGATAACAAGTTCTACGGCAAATATGCCCAACTACATAAAGATTTAAAAGACGGTAAAATTAAAAAAGTCACTGTTGAACAAATTGGTGGCACTGATTGCATGAAATGCCATTACTAATTTAAAGATTTAGATGGAAAAATATTGGCGAAGCATTGATGAGATTGAAAACGGGTCTGCTAAGGATGAACAGGAAAAAGCAAAACAGGCCCATAACGATGATGTACTTGGAATGCTTGAAGGTATTCCGCTAAAAGCTTCAGCGTCGCGCAGAGACTTTTTAAAAATTATGAGTTACAGTGCAGCCTCGGCAGCACTTCTTGCAGCTTGTAAGAGGCCTGTCCAAAATGCTATTCCGTTTCTCATTCAGCCTTCGGATGTAGTTCCTGGTAAAGCATCACATTATGCATCAACTTTTTTTGATGGCTCCGAATACTGTCCTGTGGTAGCTAAGGTTCGTGACGGACGTCCGATAAAATTAGAAGGAAATAATTTATATAAGTATACCCGAGGCGGTACATCTGCAAGGGTCCAAGCCTCAATTTTAAGCCTTTATGACAATGCCCGCATTAAAAACCCTACCCACAAAGACAGACCTGTGTTATGGGCAAGTGCAGACGCAGAAATCATAACAGGTTTGGAAAAAGCAAAAAGCAACGACAAGCAAATTGTGCTTTTAACATCAACAATTTTCAGTCCTTCAACCCTGAAAGCTATTGAAGAATTTAAATCAGTGTACCCCAATGCAAAAATTGTCAACTACGATGTGGTGTCCTATTCCGGGATAGTTGATGCGTACAAAGAAACTACCGAAAAAAACGGCATACCTTATCCTTTATTTGACAAAGCAGATGTCATTGTCAGTTTTGGTGCCGATTTTCTCGGTACCTGGTTCTTTCCGACTGAATTTACCCTTGCTTATGTTTCGAAAAGAAAAGTAGCAAAAGGGTATTACAAAATGAGCCGTCATATCCAGTATGAATCAAGTCTTTCGCTTACAGGTAGCAATGCTGATGAACGGATTCAGATCAGACCTTCTGAGGAGTCGGTCATTCTTGCAAATCTTTACAATTTAATTGCTTCCAAAATTGGTTGGGACCTGATTGATGTTGAACCGGTAGATGCCAGCTTTAAACTGGAAAAGATTGCAGCCGAATTGCTTGGAGCACGTGGTCGGTCCATTGTCGTTTCAGGCTCAAATGATGCGAATATTCAAAAAATAGTTATTGGTATCAACCGACTCCTGGACAATTATGGCAATACCTTTGATATAGAAAGGCCTATGCTTATCAGGCAAGGCTCGGACAAAGAAATGTTTGAGCTGATTAATGATATGGATTTAGGAAAGGTAGGTGCTATCTTCTTCCATAATACCAACCCCTGCCACGACTATTATTCATCTGCTGCATTCATAAAAGCATTGGAAGCGGTTGAACTAAAAGTATCCTTAGCAGGTTTCCCTAACGAGACGATGCCGTATTGCGATTATGTCTGCCCCGAAAATCATTTTCTTGAGTCATGGGGGGACTTTGAGCCCAGAACGGGAATATACAGTATATCCCAACCCTGTATTCACCGAATCTTTGATACCCGTCAAATGCAGGAAAGTTTAATGGTATGGGCCGGTCAGCCTGTGAAATGGGACGAGTATATGAAGGCTTATTGGGAAAAAGAAATTTTCCGTCAACAGAAAGAGACCGAAGACTTTGAATATTTCTGGATTGAAACATTACGTAACGGTTGTCTCGAGTTGACAAGGAAAGAAAAAGCCTCACTTCCTAATATTGCCAATCTTAAAGGTAATGTTAAGTTAAGTAAACCTTCGACATCATTGGAATTACAATTAATAGTCCCAATTGGAATTACTTCCGAATATCATTCCAATAACCCATGGTTACAGGAGATGCCTGATCCTATTTCCAGGATTACCTGGGATAATTATGCATACATCTCACCAAAATTGGCTTCTGAAAAGAATATCAAAACCGGTGATGTAATTAATATTGGTAATAAATGTGAGATTCCTGCAGTTGTCCAGCCAGGTCAGGCGTACCATGTAATATCGGTGGCTCTCAACTATGGAAGGACCAAAGCAGGGAAAGTAGCTGAAGATGTTGGTGTCGATATGTATCCTTATATTATTAGACAAGGAGATAACATCCAATATTTCCAATCGGACATAGGGATTAGTAACTCAGGTAAAAAAGCTACGTTGGCACAAACCCAAACTCACCACACCATGGAGGGGCGAGATATTGTAAGGGAAACCACGCTGGCCCAATACGCTGTAAAACCTAATGCCGGAAATGAAGCTCATGAAGAGTTTGAAAAACATCATCAAACCCTTTATCCTGAACGCAAGTTTGATGGGTTTCATTGGGGAATGGGTATCG
>DATBXH010001131.1:0-17641 GCA_036514375.1 Bacteroidales bacterium
ATTCACCAGCTGCGCCCGAATTGGGCTGGAAAGAAACAGCATCGAATCCGGTAATGATTTTCAAATATTTTTCGAGATCCGATATAATCTGCTGATATCCGGCAGCCTGATTCGCAGGTACAAATGGATGAATGTCGGCTAATTCGGACCAACTTAAAGCCAGCATTTCTGTAGCTGCATTGAGTTTCATCGTGCAGGAACCAAGTGAAATCATCGAATGTGTAAGAGAGAAATCTTTGCGCTCCAGTTTTTTTATATATCGCATCATCTCGCTCTCGCTCTGGTATTTGTTGAAAAGATCAAATTCCAGGAAGCCGGATTTGCGAATAAACGATTTGTCAAACACAGGACTCTCCGAGAGATTTTCTATGCTAACACTATTCCTTCCAACTGCCTCTGCAAAAATTGATACAATATCATTAAGATCGTTAACGGTTGTTGTTTCGTCAATGCTGATACTAATATCGTTACTATTGTATAGGAAATTGATTTCTTTCTTTAAAGCAATTTCCCTGATTTTTTTTATAGCTTCTGAAGAAGGAGCCTCAATTCTGATGGTATCAAAAAAGTTTTTGTTAATTTGTTTTAATCCCAGGTCGTTCAAGGCTTTCACCAAGGCAACCGCCTGAACGTGGATACGAAGGGCAATCTCTTTTAAACCATGCGGTCCATGATAAACAGCATACATGCTGGCCATTGAGGCCAGTAAAGCTTGCGCTGTACAAATATTAGATGTAGCCCGCTCGCGTTTTATATGTTGCTCTCTGGTTTGCAAAGCCATTCTGAGAGCTCGCCTGCCTTTTATATCTACTGAGATTCCTATGATCCGGCCGGGCATATTACGCTTGAAAGTTTCTTTGGCCGCAAAATAAGCTGCATGAGGTCCACCAAGACCCATTGGAATGCCAAACCTTTGTGTAGATCCTAATACCACATCAGCTGACCATTCGCCCGGTGGTACTAACAGAGTAAGAGATAAGAGATCTGCTGCAACTCCAACCGGAACTCCTGTCTGATGTATTTTATCTACTAACGCTTTATAGTCTCGTATCTCTCCTTTAGAGTCAGGGTACTGAAGTAATGAACCAAATACTTTATTGTCGAAATTATAAGAAAAAGCATCGGTAATGATTAGTTCTATTCCCAATGAACCGGCTCTGGTTTTAAGTACATCCAAGGTTTGCCGGAAAATATTGACATCGGCAACAAAACAGTTAGCACCTTCTTTTACCGCTTGTTTTGTGCGGGAATTAAACATCATTATCATAGCTTCAGCAGCGGCAGTGGCTTCATCGAGCAAGGAAGCATTGGCGATATCCATGCCTGTCAGCTCAAGAACCATAGTTTGAAAGTTTAACAACGCTTCGAGTCTGCCTTGTGATATCTCAGCCTGATAAGGAGTATAGGAGGTGTACCAACTTGGATTTTCGAGGATATTTCGCTTAATTACCGACGGCACTATTGTATTGTAATATCCTTGTCCAATATATGTCCTGAAAACTTTATTTTTTGATGCAATAGATTTGAGTTCTTTTAAATATTCGTACTCACTAACTGGTTCCGGCAGATTCAGCGGAGAACTAAGTCTGATATTCTTAGGAACGGTTTTGTCAATTAGTTCGTCCATCGATTTAACGCCGATTTTTTTCAACATTATAGATACTTCTTCCTCTCTGGGTCCGATATGACGAGATTGAAAATTATTAATAGACATTGTATGTTAACGTTTTATGAATATTTTAATTATTTTGTTTCGATTTATCAGATGGTAGCTTTACGTAAGGAAAGGATTATTAAGCGCTTCCTGATGGATCGTTGTAGCTGGTCCGTGTCCGGGATAAACCTCAGTTTCATCCGGGAGTATCATGAGTTTTTTGTAAATGCTTTGCATGATCTGGTCGTAATCTCCACCGGGGAGGTCAGTTCTGCCTATACTTCCATTGAATAATACATCGCCGGTAATTACAAATTTCTGGTCCGGATTATAGAAGGCAACGCTTCCCGGCGAATGTCCCGGTACGTGAAGTACCTTTAAAACGGAACAGCCAAAAGTAATATCGCTTTTCTCATTTAAATATCCGGAAACGACTGGCGGTTCCTCTACATTGAAACCGAAAACAATACCATGTTTTTGTGCATTGGTTAATAACGAAATATCAGCTTCATGAACTTCTATGTTAATTTTGTATTTATCAGAAATGTATTTCATTCCCAGAACGTGATCGACATGGCAATGCGTATTGACTAGTTTTACCGGCTTCAGGTTTTGAGATGAAATGTACTGATCAAGGGTGTTTTTTTCACTATTAGAATAACAAGCAGCGTCAACAATGATGCATTCTCCGGTTTCGTCACTAAGAATGTAGGTGTTAACCTGAAAAGCGTTGAAAACAAAAATCTTAATTTTAATCATAGCGCAGATTCAAAAATAGAAAGGAGCTTATTTGAACAGTTCCATTTATTGACAATCAGTATCTTAAAATAATTATTTAGTGTGCTTTGCCTTTGAGCAAAGGAACAAAAATAAACGATCCATGTTCAGTGGTGCAAAATTCATTTTCTGACAATTTTTCAACAAGTGTCATTCGCTGTGAATCCGAAGCTCCGACAGGCATAACCAGTTTTCCTCCTATTTTGAGTTGGGAAAGAAGCCTTTCAGGAATATCCGGCCCTCCTGCTGTAACTATTATTTTATCGAATGGTGCGTAACTCGGAATCCCCTCGTAGCCATCGCCAAAGAAGAAGTGCGGTTTGTAACTTAACGAAAGAAGTTTGGTTTGAGCCTTAAGGAATAACTCCCTTTGTCTTTCGATAGTAAAAACGCTGGCACCCAGTTCCAAAAGGACGGCGCACTGATACCCTGAGCCCGTCCCGATTTCAAGTACCTTGTCATGCCTTTCGATGTTAAGTAATTGGGTTTGAATAGCTACAGTATATGGCTGCGAAATAGTTTGCCCTGCACCAATGGGGAATGCCTGATCTTTGTATGCAAAATTGATAAATCCACTATCCATAAAAACATGACGCGGAACACGGTTTATAGCATCAAGCACATTTGCATTAGTAATACCTTTATCTCGCAGTTCCTCAACCAGTTTTCGTCTGAGACCCTTGTGCCGAAATGAATCTTCGTTCCTCATGAATAGGTTTAAATCGGTTATCAGGGTGCAAAATTAGTGTTATCAACAACAATAGTTGATAAGTAAAGAGATAAATTCTGTACAACTTTTTTAAAAAAGCTTATGTTTGTATAAATTAACTTTTTAACGATGATAAAGATCGGGATCATAGGATCGGATGGGCATATTCAACATTTGGCTGACCTGATAAAAAAGAACGAAGACTTTGAGTTAACGGGTTGGTATAATGATCGTTGTAAAGACCTTGAAGATGCTATATTTCCGGATAATTTCATCGAATATCCTACGCTCGAAGCTTTATTCAGGTATGTTGATTCCGTTGTTGTCAACCTTAAAACGGTTTCAGATCCCACGATTATAACTAAATGTTTGAAGTATTTTAAGCATGTGTTTTTAACCGACGCTCAATATCTTAAGTACGACGATTTCGGATATTTTGAGAAAATTGCTGACGAATCGAATGTAAAGTTCTACCCCGAATTTGGAAGGCTCACCTCAGAAAGTATAGATAGTTTCTTGTTTGGCCTGAAAGATCTTCTATACATTGATATTAATCATACTTTTTCACCTAATGAAGGTATTTGCTCTGGTGGTAAACTATCGTTAGCTTTATTGAGGGATATAGATTTTCTTACAAATCTGATTCATGCTAATGTAAAAAAAGTATTTGCCAATGGCTGGGGATTTTGTGAGCCAGGGGCCGGAATGATGAATGCCAGGATTGACTTCGATAATGCTTCCTCTGCTAATCTATTATTGATTAATTCTATTAAACCCAGACAGGTTCATACCGTTCTTTATGGGAAATCAATGGTTACAACAATTTATGCTATCGATAATATTATTAAAATAAATCAGGAATCGCTATCAAGTGGGATGATGATTAACTGCTTTGAGACAATAATCCCTGCAGATAATTCTTTGAAGCAAGAGCTAATATTATTTGCATCAGCCATTCAGCAGAAAAATTTTGGTCTTCGTTCAATTGAAAACAAATACAAATCGATTCGGATTGCTCATCTAATCCATGAAAAAATTAACCATTTTGCTTCCATCAATATTTTTTATTCCTGATACAACATATATTTGTAGGGTGAGTTTTAGTATTATTTTCTTTACTTTTTTTCATGGAAGTAGGTAAGTTCAAGCGAATTTATATATTATTTGATGCTTGGGCCGCTGCAATGAGCTGGCTGTTATTTTATTTCTATCGAAAATATCATATAGAACCCGGTATTCTCGGAAGCTTTTTCACAATAAAATTTTGGGCGTCTTTGACTTTTATGATTGTGTTTTGGCTTTTAATCTATTATTCTACCGGCTATTATAATAACGTTTTACGAAAGCTAAGGCTGGAAGATTTCAGTAAAACATTTGTGATAACTTTTTGTGGTGTTTGTACGATCTTTTTCTTTTTCATTCTTGACGATCGCCTGAATACCCATCCGATGTATTATAAATCGTTCCTGGTTTTGTTTATATTGCAATTATTGCTGACATTGTTTCCCCGACTAACCATTACTTCCTATGTTATAAGACAAGAGAAAAAAGGCAGGATCAAGTTCAGCACGATTATTATCGGCAGGATCGAAAAAATAAAGCAGGTATGGAAGGATTTAAACAGCCGATATCCCGGACATGGACATCAGGTAATTGGATATATCTCTGTTTCAGAGTCAGGTAAATCAGGAAAGGATCTGGGGTTTGAGGAATTAGGAAGATTAGAGAGTATTCATGATGTTGTGAAGGCAAAACAGCCGGAAGATATTATTATTGTACTAGATGAAAAAGACGCAGATATTTATCGGAAGATTATTTATGAATTGAATAGTTCAAACGTAAAGGTAAAAGTTAATCCGGATCTTTATCCGGTTGTTAAGGGGCAGGCAATAATTTCCTCACTTTTCAAATACCCGTTGATTGAGGTTTCTCGTGATCTTTTGAAGCCATGGCAGGCAAGCCTAAAACAGATGGTAGATATTCTTGGCGGAATCCTGGGGATAATTATTTCTTTGCCAATTTGCATCGTTTTGATCATAGCTATTAAAGTAACATCAAAAGGACCGGTGTTTTATTCTCATGAACGTATAGGTAGGTTTGGTAAACCCTTCCGGATTATTAAATTCAGGTCCATGTATGATAAGGCAGAGCCTAATGGACCGCAATTGGCTACAGCAACAGATTTGAGGATAACACCTGTCGGTCGGTTTATGAGACGGCTTAAACTTGATGAGATTCCGAATTTTTATAATGTAATCAGAGGTGAAATGTCATTGGTTGGGCCGCGACCTGAGCGAAAGTTTTATATCGATCAGATAGTTAAACGTGCCCCGGAATACACCAGGTTACTTAAAGTAAAGCCTGGAGTAACATCATGGGGCCAGGTAAAATATGGTTATGCTGAAAATGTGGATGAAATGATACGAAGAATGCGCTATGACCTTTTGTATATTGATAATATGTCCTGGTATGTCGATTTCCAAATATTAGCACGTACTTTTCTCACCATTCTTCGTGGCAGCGGTCAATAATCAGGCGATTGATTATTGTTTAATGTGTTAGCCCGAATTTTTTAATAGATTTATAAATTGGACCCTGAGGAGTTAAAATGCTTTGATAAAAAATAAATTCATTTATACTGAATTTTCCAAAGAAAGAATGTTTGTTTTTTTCGAGGAATAATGATAGGTTATGATAGGGCAGTGCCTTTCTTACTCTCCCGATCGTTAAATGTGGCGAAAACTCACGTTTGTCCGTTTTAAATCCATAGTTTGAAATGGTCTGATTTACATGTTCCCATAACTTAATAAAATTATCGTCCGTTTTTATACCAATCCACACCACCTGAGGATTTGAGCCGCTTTTAAAAACTCCCAGTCCGGCTAAACTAAGCTCAATCCGGTTAAATATAATCATTCCTAAATCCTTGCAAATTGCATTTACTTCAACGTCCGGGATTTCTCCCAGGAACGAAAGCGTTATGTGGTAATTGTTTATTTCGGTATATTTAAGATCAAGTCCCCTTAAATTTTGTTTAAGATCAGCTATCAGGTTCCTGATTTCCGGTGTAGGAGAGATATCAACTGCAATAAAGCTCCTCATTAGGTTTTGTCTGGTAACAGGAATTATATCAGGCCTGCATCGATGGCCACAAGTATGTCTTCTATTGCTCTGTCTTCTCCCATGGGATCGTACTTAGTTTTCAGATTTAAACCGAAAATCCTTGCCAGTGTTTGCCAGAAAAAAGCCGAAACATTTCCTCTGAATTCTCTTACCAATTCATAGGAAACCTTGCCGGTCTCCCGGTCGATAAGCTTTATCAGCAGTAACCCCTGAGTGCGGGTAAGATCTTTCAACTGATCCTCATACTTATCGCGGATTTCTTTTTCTACTTGTTTAGCATATTCTTTACGTTCACGTTCCGTATTCAGAGTTTTGTAATGTTCGTTCATTTCCAGTAGTTTATCCCTTGCCATTTTAGCATAAGGGTAAACTTTCTTAATATTATATATTAATCTTGAATATCTCCTTTCTTCGCGCTTATTTTCGAAAACAGGTTTTATGTAAGGAGTTGGAATCGTAATTTCATCAAGATTAGCAAGAACAATGGTATCACCATTTTCGACTTTTGCCGGCATGAGAATCCCTTTTGTCGTATCAGTTACAGTCTGACACCATAGAGACGATATCGAGCAGGTAAATAAAAAAGCTATTAATAAAAAAAGCCTTTTCATATCCTTCGGTTTTTCAAAATCAAAATAAATTTTATCCTTTAAAAGGGCAAAGATCGCAATCATTTAACGAGTTTCAAAACGGAAAGTTCTAAAAAAATATCAGTAGTGTCCGGGAAAAATACTGGGACTTAAGTCCATCAGATAGTTACTATGATTACTATCAGCAATGGTGACCAAATCTTCGTTTGCTCCAAATCTTCCTTCATTTGCTCTAAACTAACATCGATTTGCTCTAAACTAACATCGATTTGCTCCAAACCAACATCGATTTGCTCCAAACCTTCCTTCGTTTACTCCAAACCAATGTCGATTTACTCCAAATCTTCCTTCGTTTGCTCTAAACGAACGTCAGTTTGCTCCAAATCTTCCTTCATTAAATGGTTATCTGCATCATTGTTGTTACCAGCTATCTGTGCGGAAAGGAGAAGCCGGTAATCCATCCTGGTTATACAGACTCACCGGAGGGTTTTTGCTCCACCCGTAACGCACTGCAACTGGCTTGGTGATGTCCGGACAGGAGACAACAACAGTATTTCCATCAATTTTGGCATTTGCCCATACAAATTTTTTATCCTCGCCGGCAATAGCAAAACCTGTGATCTTATCGTCCTTAGCAATTAACCCTTTACCTGTAAAACTAAAATATAAACGGATGGCATTTCCTTCAATTTTCATTTTTTGGTATATGGGGCCCATATACGTGATTTTTTCTTTATACACTAAACCTTCAGCAGCTTTGGCAAGCCTTAATCCTATTTCCTGCTTATTTTTTGGGTGTATATTGCCGGGGTTGTCCGGGTCAGCATTATCAATAGCCGAAACCATTGCCGTATTTGAAATTGACAGGTTCAGAAGTTGACCTTCACGAACATATACCATAGGGTCATCTTTCACCGGATCAGTAACAGGAGTCTGATGATTGGCAATTTGTACATATATAAACGGAAATGTACCTTGATTCCATGCTTTACGCCAATCAGTAATCATTGTTTCCATGATGGTTCGGTATATTTTTGCCGTAGGCCCGTTTGATTCGCCCTGATACCAGATTGTTCCACGGATGGCATAAGGAATGAGCGGAGCAACCATACCGTTGTAAAGAACTGTTGGGTTATGTTGATCCACCCAAGGCTCAGGGTCACGTGGTTTTTTTGATGTTTTTTTGTTTTGGTTAGCCTGTACGTCGCCTGTTTCAGCTTTTGCCCTAGCTTCGTCTCCTGTCCATTGGGTCAGTGCATTGCGGTATTTATTCATAATGTCAGCGCTGTCAACATAGAATTTATCAAGTTTTTGTTTAAAATTTTCGAGCAAAAAGGAAAGATTAGGGTTTGACTGTAAGGCAGAACGACTTGTCCATGCTTCAGCAGTGCTTGCCCCATAGGTCGTTACCAGGAGACCAATGGGTACTTTCATATGTTGATAAAGATTTCGGCCAAAGAAATAGGCTGCAGCACTGAAATGTCCAGCAGTACTAGGTGAACATACTTCCCAGATACCCTCTACCTGATTCTGGGGGACCAGATTAGGCGAGAATTTAGCATAGAATAATCGGATTAACGGATAATTGGCCGAAGCAACTTCCTGTGCTTCGTTAAATACGCCACACCAGTATCGGTCCTCTTTTGCAACTGTCATGTCCATATTCGACTGGCCGGAACAGAGCCATACTTCTCCCACATAGACATCGGTAAGTGTAATGGAGTTTTTACCGGTTATTTTTAACTCGTATGGACCTCCGGCTTTGAGGTTCTTAAAGCGAATTTCCCATTTCCCGGTTTCGTTAGCAGTCGTATTCTGTGTTTGATTGTTCAAAGTTGCAATGATTTTCTCTCCTTGTGAGGCTGTACCCCACACCGGAACAGACATTCCCTGTTGCAGTACCATGTGATCGGTAAAAGGACTGCCTAATTTGATTTGGCCCCTGGAACTGTTTAAGCAGAATAAGATCAATAAAAAGGAGACAGATATCAGTTTAATAAATTTCATCATGTTTATTATAAAGAATTACAAATGATTACTTAGTCGTTTCTAATGGTTTTAACGTTACTGGCCCAATTAGTCCCGATTCTTTGGGTTGCCATTTGGAGGCATCAAATAATCCATCTTTTCTGTTCTCAGGGTATCGTGCGGGAAAATTGACGTTGTAAAATCTTTTCCAGTTTACACCCTGACGGTCAAGGTAGGCGATACGATTAGCCATGAGGTTTGATACTCTAATTTCCAGTGTGTTTTTATCTCTTAACAATTTATTATCAATAGCCACCTGGAATCGGGGTCCGATCATGGTGGCTATTTCTTTTCCGTTAAGGATTACCTTTGCACTTTCATAAACTTTACCAAGATCGAGCAACCATGCATCGTTTTTGCCGATAGGTTTGGCAAAGTTGATAATGTATTGAGCTGTCCCGGAGAAGTTTTTGACATCTTCACCACCAAAATCTGTCCACGAAACTAATTTGGATACTTCAACAGACTTGGGCAGAACAGGGCCTCCTTCGATAAATTTTACACTCCATATACCGTCAATCTCTTTCTCATCCCCGGCAATTTTGTAGAATGGATAGGGAGTGCCTTCTGATTTACTCTTCCATGTTTCGATAATATAAGACTCTTCCGGATTGATTTGCAGATAAATTTCAGACATTCCGTTTTGGGTTTTACGGATTTTAGCCATTCCGCATTCATTAGTCATTGGATTAAAGATGGCTGCCGATTGAATATCTTCCGATAGCGGAATCCAGCCGTCTATAGGCTTCTCAGTGCGATTATCGACAAAATAAATGATCCCTTTTCCCGTTTTCCTCCGGATAAATTGTAAGCCATGCTCAACCATCGGCTCTACCCTGATTTTTGCATAGGACATTAGTTGCAAAAGGTCGTTACCTAACAATATCCTTCCATTTCCAAGTTTAGCAACTCTGATCGTTTTGTTTTCGGTTTCTGTAAAGTGAAGCTCTTTTTTGAGGTTCATAAATGCTTCACGTCGTTCATTCAGGCCATGCCACCCCGGCACGTCGGCAGGTAAGCTATCGGAGATTATAATTGTGGCTCCATTGCGCGCCAATGCCAGTGTTTTTTCGAATGTCTCGAGAGGAATGTAATGACAGGGTGGAAGGATAATGGTTTGATAAGTATTATTTGCTGTTTGAAGAGCTTTTTCACTGTTTGTTACATTTTTTAACTGATCATCAGAGATATAATCAAATGCAGAGCCGGCTGAGAGGATGGTTTCTGCGCATTTTCTTAGCTCAGGGTTATCATTTTTGTTTTTGAAACCATCGAAATGCTCAAGCATGTAACGCTGATTTTCCGAATAACTATCGTAGATGGGGAAATACAACAGCATGTCATTGTCCGGTTTGCCTGATTGCAAGAATGATTGAACATGTGCAACATAATTATTGAGGGCAACGAAGTCGTTCCAGAAACTATTTGCGGGAGTAAATTCAACAGAAGCATAGAACAAAAATCCTGGCCATGGTTCATTTTGGGGTGAAAAGCATGTGCCATGATAAACAACATGATTAACTCCTGCAAGAAAATCTTTATCCACTGTGCTTTTAACATCGCTTAGTCTGGTAAGAAAATGCTCTCCCAGCCAGGTAGCAACTTCTGCGGATGCAAGTTTTTTGCCTGTTACATTAGCAGCAGAAGTACCAAACTTCATTCGCAATATTTCCGTACCTTCTGTTTCGGGTATATCAGACGCTGCATACATATCAAGGATATTGCCGGGAGAGCCGTGTGCCTGATTCCTGATAATTTTCCCCTGCTGATGCGCCCAGGCTACCCAGTTTTTAGTAAAATTATTGATTATCAAGTCTGAAATGGTCTCGCGGAAATCGCAAAGTACCCGAACATTCTTGTCTGGTGCGTCCTTTTGGAATAGAGCAGGTAGATAGTCCCTGAGATCATATCCCCGTCTGGCTTTAAATTCATCAAATATCAGAGGCGTCCAGCACGCTTGTCCCACGGCATCATCTACTTCATACGAATCATTGAAATAACCCCGTAGCGGTTTGATATCATATCCTTTAAAAGAGTGATTGAAATAGCTAAGGAAATCGTGAATGGCTTGGGTTGAGAAATGATCAATTACATAACCTTCTCCTCCAGGCCCGGCTCGCTCTACCATTTTGCCATGCCATCCTATGAATACCGCATACAGCATCCAGTTTCCGGCTGGAGCTACCCAGTTAAGCTTTCCGGAGGCATCAACTTTATTGGTAAGATTTAATATTTGTCCTCCATCGGAATAGGCCACTAACACCTGGAGAGGCAAAGGCTTTTCGAATTTTATCTGATCGATGGCATATTCCTGTAAATTTTTGCTTTTCCCGATCGGATCTGTCAATTCTGAGAATTTAGGAGTCTCTTTTTGATAATTATTGACTCTAATCAAGGGCTGTTGATTGAAAATAACAGGTTCGGCAAGCGTTTCTCCGCTCTTGAGATTAAAAGTTTTATAAACCACCTCTTTGCTGGCATCTGTGGTGTCAACCCAGGGTCCGCCAAATGGCCAACTGGAAGCATTGGCGAGGTCAATTCCCAAATCGAGTCTTTTACCCTCATTGAGTGCGTGGGAGAACATCTCCATCCATTTGGGCGAAAGATAATTGATGAATTTATTTTCTTCACCTCTTACTCCGTAAATGACGGTAAGTTCTAATCCTCCGAGCCCGGCACTATGATATTTCTCCATGGCTGTGGTAAGATCCTGTTCAGTTACAATGCTACCCGGCCACCACCATCGGGCCCAGGGTTTACACTCATTATTTATAACCGGCCATTGAGGTTGGGAAAAGGCCACATCTCCGCCAATGAGAAGAATGGTTAAACAGGTGAATAATTTGAAACATTTCATCGATATCATGCAATTGAGTGTTAGAAAATAGATTAAAATCAGCTGATGTGGACATAGTGGATATAACCGCTTTATCCAAATGCCGGATTATTTCTCATCCGGTATTCCAAAATAGAAATATAGTATATGCTTAAATGATCCGTTTAATTTGTTTAGTTCTCCTTCCGGACCTAATTTGGCTGCATTTGGACTTACTCCGGTAGCCATTTTGGTACCGATAGGAGGAATGCAATCAAGGAAGGAGATATCACCAATAGGCAATTCCGGGTACGACTTCGCTCCTGAAAGTCCATAAAATTGAAATAATCTTACAAATAGATTCTTTTCTGCACTTACAACCAATAGCCTTCCTTCTCCTGTGTTTAATTGCAGCCATGTGATATCAGAATAGTAACCCTTAAATTCCGGGTAGAACCAGGGATAATGAGCTGTTTCCGTAGTGTTGTAAGCTTTCTCCCACACGTTATAAGTTACTCCCCAGGGGCGGTTTTTCCAAACTCTGTATGGGCCATTTCCCAGCCATTTGACACTTGTCAGATTTGCTTCGGGATAATTAAAACTGATGCCGGCAAATTGGTACTCTCCAGATAAGGAATATTCGTATTCAAGACTCAACCATCCGGAGTCGTACATTTTCCAACGTGCATATTTCATATCGCCGGTATAAGTTATTTCTGCCACGTAGCCATCTTTATCCCTGAAATGTTTAAATCTGCTAACTGAGGCAGTTCCGCTGCATAAAACCGGACCATTTTTAAAAGAGAGTTTTAGTTCGCTGGATTCGTCAGCCAGTTTTTTTATTAGACCATCCTTCTTGCCCAGTGTTACCGAAATGCCATTGGCCTTGAGCGTAAGCGATGTATCTGTTTCGGAAGTCTCTGCAGGTTTATCGTTCGAAGATAAAACGATGTTTTTAATGTACTTGTTATTATCTGAAATTCTCCATGTCCATGTGTATAATTCATTGCCAAAAGGATCAAGAGCAGAAAAGACAATGGCATCATATTTTTGCCAACCGACAGGTAAATTCAGATTTAGTTCACCCTTCTGATTTGGCTGTATTGACGGGCTCTTGACTTTTATTTCTTCTCCGATGATATTGCCGGGCTGAAAATCGTTTGGTTTTCTGAAATTCACAAGTTTATAATAGAAAGAACATTGGTTCAGGTTGGTAAAATGATATCGGTTTTCTACAGGGATAACACCTTTAAAGGTATCCGGAAGCTCGTTTATGGTAATGTGAACTGGTGAGTATATCTGCTTTATAGCAAAGAAACTACCTTCTTTTTCGCGATGCGGTCCAAGCACACCATCAGGAGCATTCACACCATCTGTGTCGATAAAACCATTTTGGTCTGTGCGAACAAGACCTTCGTCGAGTAATGCCCAAAGAAACCCTCCGCCAGAACGTTTGGAATTCCACATTAATTCCCAGAAGTCGTAAAGTGAAGCACCACCTCCTCCATCATCCTGGCAATGCAGGAATTCGGTTGGCATATAAATAAGCGAATCCTGTAAGATTTTGCTGGTACTGTAGTAATCCTCATAATGATTGCAGTCAATTCCGTTGAAATCGTGTCCCGGCTTGTGGTGAGGATGTATTACAGCACGTTTTGAGGGATCGTATACGATAAACTCTTTGTCCAATGCCGGGTTAGTACCCCCTTCATTACCATTATCCCAAAAGATAACGGAAGGATGATTGACGTCACGAATCACTGTTTCCCGGACAATTTTCTTACCGACTGGTGTATCGTAAGCCTTTTGCCAGCCAGCAATTTCGTCCAGTACATAAAGACCAAGAGAATCGCATATATCCAAAAAATCCTGGTCCGGCGGATAATGCGAACAACGGACAGCGTTCATGTTCATCTCTTTAATCAGCTTTGCATCCTTTAAGCAGATCTCCCGGTTAAGTGTCCGACCGGTTTCAGGCCAGAATGAATGTCTATTGATACCTTTCATTTTGATTTTTACATTATTCAGATAAATGCCATCACCGTGCCGAATCTCAATAGTCCGAAATCCAAATTTTTCATATGTCCTATAAAGTTCTGTTTTACCCGATTTCAGAGAAACTGTCACTTTATAAAGATTAGGCGTTTCGGCTGTCCAAAGTAAAGGGTTGTTTACCTTACATTTGAGAGTAACTAAGGAATCTGACGGGGCGGTTGATGAACTACATTTTCCTACAACGTTACCCTTTAAGTCTGTAATCTCTGCTATTATTTCCCGGGTTGCTTTCAGGTTTTTTGGGAATATATCAACATTGAAATCACCATCAGCCTTGGCGAAAATAGCAATTCGGCTGACATGCTCTTTAGGATACGCCTCCAAGAATACCGGACGGAAAATGCCACCAAAATTCCAATAATCACCGTACCGTTCAGCTCTGTTCACTGATTCGTCTGTGGATAATTTACTTACATTCACTTCTAGTTTGTTAGGTTTTCCAAACTCGAGCTTATCGGTTATGTTGTATTTGAAGCGGTAAAACGCGCCCTGATGCTTTTCTCCGGCTGACTTTCCGTTGATCTTAACTTCTGTATCAGTCATTGAGCCCTCAAAGACTATATAAATTTCTTTATTTTTCCACGAATCAGGTATTTGAAAATTGTAATTATATCGTCCCTGTTCACTTGCATAACGGTATTTGTTACCATAGGTAAAATTATTGCGGCCATATTCATAGTTTCCAAACCCCTGTTGTTCCCAGCAAGAAGGTACTTCAATGGTAGTCCAATACCCGCTTTTACGACCATCCGTGCAAAAGAAATTCCAGTTTACAGTATGATTGTTGTCTATACCCGAAAGGTACTGTATTTGTTTTTCGAATGATTGTGCGAAGATATTTGTTAGTCCGAAATTTAAAATAATATAAACGGATAATAGCTTAATATTTAGTAGCATGTATGTTTGCTTTAGTTATAACTGTAAATTTATTTAATCAGGTTGTTTTCGCATCATGAGCATAGCTTACATATTACAAAAATAATATTGGTTGAAGGAATTATTGGGACGAATGGTACTTTTCTGATTATAATTTCAATCGTTAATTCTTTCAAACCAGTTGAAATCCGTGGAAAAACGAAGCCTTACAAAATTATTAACCGATTGTACATTAATAAATTTAATGATAATGATTGAAAAAATCTGTAAGGCAATCGCTTTTTTATGGTCCTGGTTTTAGTTTCGGATACCCAGCTTTTGTTTGAGTTTAATGATCTCAATGCCGGCCTCAATAAGTGACCCGATACCATGGGCATCATCTGTCTTAGCGGGTCGTTTGTAATAAAAAACCAGATCGTTTTGAATACCGGTACCAATACACACGCTTTTCATCTGACCATCGGGAGTTACTATGGAATCCTTTAAACCTTCCCAACCGGTAAGTGCAATGGAGGCATAACGCTTGTCAATCCAGCCTTCGTTTATGGCCCTTGCAATGGAATATACAAACATGGCTGTACAGGACGATTCAGAATACGAATCATTTCTGTCAAGTATTTGGTGCCATAGTCCGTTTTCATCCTGATATCTGGATACTCCTATGATCTGACGCTCCAGGTTTTTAATAATGCTATCACGCCTGGGATAGTTGGCTGGCAAGTTATTTAACAGATGGACCTGTGCACACATAATCCAACCGTTGCATCGTCCCCAATGAGCTACACCATTTTGTTTTGTGTCGGAATAATAGCAATGATAATAAAGATCTCGTTTGGGATCCCAAAGGTATTTAGTGAAATTAAGAATTTGCAGGATGGCATCGTCATAATATTTGTTATCTCCTGAGAGTTTACCCATTCGGGCCAGGAAAGGAACGCTCATATAAAGATCGTCAGCCCAAAGTGTCATGGGATATGGTTTTTTACGAACCAGGGTTTTGTCGTCCAATCGGTCCTGAATGTTAGTGATATGATTGGCAGTTTTGTCGATGTAAGCCTTTAAATCCGGATTTTTAGTTTTCCAATATACCTCAATGACACTGGCTCCCATGGCTCCACAATCGTCCAGTTCCCTCATGTCGACAATCTGGCTTAATGGATAACGTTTTTGATTCAATTCCTTTCTTTTTTCAAAGTATTTATAATTGTCCAACCCAAAAGATACGTGCTGAATGGCATGATTGGCATATTTCTCTTCCTTCAGGAAATTGCTGAGATCGATCATGGCCATATTCAATACCCCATTTACGTAATACCAGCCGGCATAGCTACTTTTCACTTTCAGCGTTACGGTATCAGGAATGGCTTTTCCTGAATTGTAAATTTGTTTGTTATAAACACCTTCGAACTGAAATGCGTCGCTTTTCAGAACGTTGTCGGCAACTTTCTTTAAAACGACCGAGTCTTTGTCTGTAGTTTGTGTTTTTCCAATAATAGTAAACAGTAAGAATGAGCAGATAATAAATAGTTTTTTCATTGTATAATTATTTTGATTGATTTGGTTCCTTTTGAATAATTGGACTGCCGGATTTTACTTCAATCTTAAGCCCTGAGAAATCTGTATCTTTGATGTTGTCAACAACAAGACCCGTATTTGCGGATATGTTGCAGTTCTTGAACTGAATGTTTTCAATTGGGCTGTCCTTTAGCCCGTGAATATAACCTACCGAACGTGCTGAGCCCGAAATGTTGATTATTTTAATGTTTCTGATTTTGGGGAGAATCTTGGCCGGAGGGGCAATAGGAGAAACCATTCGCCATTCCATGTTAAACTCCAGGGCTTGATCAACATGGTTTATTTGAATGTCATGATAGGTGATGTCCTCCACAACATTACCCCGGCTGGGTTGTGTTTTGAAACGTATAGGAGCCCAGTTGCCCGAATCGGCTATGCAATTTCCAACATCCACATTACGGATCCCACCTGATGTTTCACTCCCAATGGCAACACCGCCATGGCCATATCCAAAATGGCAATTCTCAATTCTGATGCTCTCGCTTGGCCGGTTTACCCGGAGCCCATCCTCATCTTTTCCTGATTTTATTGAAATACAATCGTCATTTACATCGATGTGACAGCCTGTAATCTCCACGCCATTGCTTGAATCTATGTCAATTCCATCGGAGCTGGGTATGGTGTGTTCAGCGCGGATGTCCAGATTCTCAACTTTAACGTCAGAACAATAGAGAATGTGAAGGCACCATACCGCCTGGTTTAAAAGTTTGATATTGGCAATATCTACGTTCGTACAGTTTTGAAAACAAATAAGCCTGGGACGACCAATTCTGGGAAGTTTTGAAATGCTGTCGCGTACCGATTGCGGCATTTGTTCCCATTGCTGTTTAGTTCGCCGTGCTGGTCTCGGCCATTCTGTGCCTGAGCCATCAATGGTTCCATCACCGGAAACTTCAACCCCGCTAAGGTTAATTGCATTGACAAGAGCCGAGGTCCATTTACATTCAATTCCTTCCCATCGGGTATCAATCTGAGGGTATTCTGCCTGGTTTGTGGTACCTTTTAAGACTCCGTCTTTCTCAATAAAAAGGTTAACTCCCTGCTTCAGAAAGATGGCGCCCGTCATAAAAGTGCCTTTGGGAACAACAACAATACCTCCCCCGGTTGAAGAACATTTGTCTATAGCCTCCTGGATTGAGGCAGTATTTATTGTTTTACCGTCTGCTTTAGCTCCAAAATCGGTAATAATATACTTTTGTGGAGAATAATTGCCTGCCAAAGCTGTGAGAATAAAAAATACGGTGAATGCCAGTGTAATAGTAATTCGTTTCTGCATTTTATTGGGTTTATGGTCATAGGGTTTGATCGATTGTCGTTGATACAAAGCAGAAGATCTGTCATCCAGTTGCAAGACTGAATGACAGACTCTGTATTTTACAATATTTTAATTCCTAATTTAAGAATTATTTTGCCTTTTCATAAACCAGGGTTTGCTTTCT
>DATBXH010001132.1:0-2882 GCA_036514375.1 Bacteroidales bacterium
ACTCATCCATTCCGCTTCCACGGAGAACAACACCGGAAGTATTGATTTTAAGCGAACCGTCTACTTCGTAGGCACCTTTCTCCAGAAGAACCGCACCGCGAATGCCATTTTTATCCGGTTGCAATGTTCCTACATAATCGATGGCAGCCTGAATTCGAACCGTAGCATCTCCCTTAGTCAGAGGGACTACAATACGCACAGGCACATCAGGAATAGGCTGATCAGAAGCCATGTATCCGCAATAGGAAAAATCAGGGATACGGTTACCTTGCTCGTCTGGCGTATACATCAATTTTCCATCGGAACCAACGTATACAGGAGTAGTCGGTTTAGGTTTTGGTTTAGGGGCAACCACTTTCCATGAGCAAAGACCTATAACAAGTACGAAGGTCACAAGCACCTTGCCCGACAATGAATACATTCCAAACCTGGTCAATGTATATCTAGCGTTTCTTTTCATTTTATATTTTGATAAAATCCTGCTACAATTTTAATTCAGAAGGTTAGCACGCTTAAAGCCCGCGTGCTAACCGAAACAAACAATAACCAGAACAATATTTTATTTTGCGTTTGCGTCTTTTATGCGTTTATTCCTTTCCTCCTGCTCTTTTTTAAGGTCATAACCCTGAGCGGAAAGATAATTTGCAATACGACCCTTGTATTTGCCAAAAATGGCAGTTTTCTCTTCAGACGATCCTGCATCCATAGCCAACTCGCGGGCCTCGATGAGCCAGTCCAGGATCTGTTTTTTCTGAACATCGGTCAGATTCAATATCATTTGCAAATAACCATTGTATGTAAACTGGACTTTGCCATAGGTCATTCCGTCCTTTATTTTATCAACCTGCTCCTGTGTAAGTTCTTTCGAGAGTTCAGATAAATACCAGGAATGGAGTTTGGCCAATTTAGCATCCCTCTCCGAATCTATTTTTTTTAATAATGTGTTTTTCTCTTCCTTGCTTTTGGTGGAGTCTGCTTTTACTGCTTTTACCTGTTCATTTCTGGTATCATGAATTTCGCTTAGATTGTGATACTGTGAAACTATGATTTCTTGTACCCTTTTAGCTTTTAGGGAATCATTTATTCCCAATGCAGCCACAATTTTGGCAGCACGTTGGGTTATTACCTTTGTATAAGCCGCATCTTTTTCCTGTTGTGTTGCTGCTTTTTGTGCAAAACCCGGCGCTGTAAGTACAAACAACCATAAGATAAGGATACCTTTATACCGCTTTGTCAACTTATTCATTTTAATTCAATTTATTTTGATGTAGAGATTTGGACTTCCGAACTACAATTTTGCATTTCTGAGCTGCAAAGTTGCACTACCGAACTACGATTATGTTGTTCCGGGCTACATTTTTGGAGTTTCAAACTACTTTTTTGTACTTCGAAACTATTCCCAAAAAGAATTTTGTGCAAAAGAAGCTGTCTTAAATGCCATTTATTAAAGCTTTTAAGACAACCTCCTTAATCATAGCCACAGACTATCTATCCCAAAGTGGACCTTTTCCCTGGGCAAGAACGTCCACATTATTTTTAGGATTTCTCCAGTCAATCTTTTTTGAAGGATCCATCCCGTTGATATACTTTTCGATATTGGTATACCCATCGCCGTTACTATCCTTATTTGCATCGGAAGGGTCTTTTGGATTCAACCGATGTTTGATTTCCCAAACATCGGGCATACCATCGCCATCTGTATCTTTGTAAGGGGTTCCTTTATATTCAGGGTAACCACCTACTTCAAATACTGCTGTGATAATACCTAGCTTATAAGAATCTTTAGGCAATTTACGAACTTTAAACTGACTCATGGTATCGGTATTCACCTCTTTATAGGCAATTTTACCTGTTCGTACCTGCTCCATTATCCGGGTATCCACAGGATCACGCTTGGGTAATGTAGCGCCGGCGTTGTTTATAACGAAATTATATGCTTCCTGGGCTGACATGATGGTGACCGGAGCCATGGGGAAAGGTTTGTCAACGCGCATAAATGGAGTATATTCACCTGTGTTCGGTTCATTTTCTACCTGAATTCCACCGTCCCAGTTATCCTTTGTTACTTTTTCATCTCCTTCCACAATATTACCATTGGCATAAACCCTGCCATATACATGGTAACCAAGCTTACTACGGCCAGATTCAGGCTTCAAAATGCGGTGACCAATGGGTTCATTCTTTGGTGTTACGGGACCTGGTTTGTAATAATTATTAATCATATTGAACAGACTGGTGTAATCACCACCATCAGCAGAACGATGATGCCAGTTGAAGACAACGTTATTTATAAAGTTAAAAACGCCATTCCAACCAATGGACGGGTTACGCCCGGTATTATCGGCCCAAAGGTCACGTACAAAGGTACAATTCTCGCCTCCCATCGTACTTCCAAAAGCATGATTCCAGGTATCGAGCGATTCGGAAGAAATACAATTCTGAACTGTAATATTCACAGTTCCCATTTTTTCTTCTTTCATACCTGGACCCGGATCAAACATATGACGATACATAGAGAAATTTTCATCCAATCCCCAACTGGCAGAGGTATGATCAACAATAACATTGCCAACGGGATTACCTCCAAGTGCATCATCGCGACGGCCAACCCATGTCTCGCCACGGCGGAAACGCATGTGACGAATAATTACATCATGGGTATTCACCCAGAACGATTCTCCAGCCACACAAATACCGTCGCCCGGTGCAGTCTGTCCTGCAATAGTGATATAAGGAGCCCTTACTATGATGGGGCTTTTTAAATGGATGATGCCGGCCACATTGAAGACAATGATACGGGCACCACCTTGCTCACAAGCCTCACGCAAAGTACCAGGTCCCCTATCGGCAAGACTGGTAAGAGTGATTACTTTACCTCCACG
>DATBXH010001133.1:0-2695 GCA_036514375.1 Bacteroidales bacterium
ATCCGCTAAAACTTGAGCGTAAAGGTACGCTTAAATATAACAAGCCTTAATAAGGCTGTTAAATATGGTAAAATATTAAAGTAGTAAGTTTTCATCCTTGTATACAATGAAACCATTGTTTCTCAGGTCCGGCTTATTGTAAGCGAATAGATTATAAGATGGCAAACTGCTGATGTTAGCTCCTGATGCTTCAACAATGGCATGACCGGCTGCAGTATCCCATTCCATGGTTGGAGAAAAGCGCAAATAAAGGTCAGCTTTACCTTCTGCGATATAACAAAATTTCAAAGCACTTCCTGCTGTTTTCGTTTTAACATGTAATCCTTTTAATTTAAGAATATCGATGTAGCGTAGAGTCTGGTCATCCAAATGAGAACGGCTAACCATTATTGTTAATTTACCATGCTTACATTTCTTTGGAAGTTGGATAGCCTTTTCGATAAGTTTCGGATAACTGGTTTCTCTGATTTTCCTGATTTTAATTTTGAAGGCGCCGTGCTGGTAATCTCCCCAGTAAAGCAAATCCTTTGTGGGTATTGAGATTAGCCCTAAAATTGGTTTATTTGCCTGAACCAGTGCAATGTTAATTGTAAACTGTCCATTTCTCTTAATGAATTCTTTTGTACCATCAAGTGGGTCAACAAGCCAGAAATGATCCCACGTTTTTCGCTCGGCATAATCTTTTAGCCCTTTTTCTTCACAAATTACCGGAATGCCTGTTTTTATGAGATGTTTACTAATAATGTCAGAAGATATTTTGTCTGCCTGAGTAACTGGCGATTGATCAGATTTGAAGACTACATGGACATGTCCTTTCTTATAAATACGAGCGATTTCCCTGGTTGCTTCAAGAATGGCAAGCAAAGCAGTTTCAAACAAGTATGATAATTGTGGTTCCGTCATCTTTATTTTTTTAAGAATAATTAAGACTTTAAATGAAATATAATTGCGATATTTGGCTAACTACATACTATATGGCAATTTCAGATAATTTACGACCATTCCCTTTGTGGCAATATTTTGAGGCTATTACTAAAATACCAAGGCCCTCTAAAAAGGAGGAAAAAATAATTTCCTTTCTGGTTGACTTTGCAAAACTACATAATCTTGAATTTAAAAAAGACAATGTAGGCAATTTGCTCGTTTATAAGCCCGCATCAAAAAACAAGAAGCATTCGCCTGTAATTGTTTTACAAAGCCATGTTGATATGGTTTGTGAGAAGAATTCTAACGTTTCCCATAACTTTGAAACCGATCCTCTTGAAATTTATATAGATGGTGATTGGGTAAAAGCAAAAGGAACAACTCTGGGAGCCGACGATGGTATTGGAGTTGCTGCCATGATGGCTATCCTGGCTGACCCTTCTATTGAACATGGCCCTTTGGAATGCTTATTCACAGTGGATGAAGAGACAGGTCTCACCGGTGCTTTTGAGTTACACGCCGGTTTCTTTGAAGGGAAGACTTTGATAAATTTGGATTCGGAAGATGAGGGAGAACTGTTTATTGGTTGCGCTGGTGGTATTGATACAACCGCAGCGTTTGATTATACACCTCAGCAGGTTTTCGAACCTGGTTTGGGTTATTTGGTTAGTATTACAGGTTTACAAGGTGGGCATTCCGGTGATGAGATTCATCGAGATCGGGGAAATGCAGTAAAAGTGATGACCGCATTTTTAAATGAGCTATTTGCTGATATCAATGCGGATCTGCATCGGTTTGAGGGCGGAAATCTCAAAAATGCTATTCCCAGGGAAGCATTTGCAACAGTATTAATTCCTCACCCTGCAAAGGACATGTTCTTGTCGTTGTGCGATTCATTCCGGCAGAAAACTCAAAAGGAATTTGCGATGAATGAACCGTCATTTTCATTTATTGTAGATTCTATACCGCTTCCGGAAACAAAGATTAAAAAAGATTTTGCTATGCGATTGCTGGGGGCCTTATCCGCTTGTCCACATGGTGTCATTGCATGGAGCAGGGATATTGAGGATCTGGTGGAGACTTCTACCAATCTGGCTTCCATCAAATTTAACGATAACAGGGAGATCATTGTCACAACCAGCCAACGTAGTTCGGTAGAAATAGCTAAGCATAATATTGCGAGGCAGGTTGCAACTGTTTTTTCAGATGCAGGTGCTAAAATTAATCATTCTAAAGGTTATCCGGGTTGGACTCCAAATTTGAATTCCAGCTTATTAAAGATAACTACTTGTTCTTATGAAGCATTATTTGACGAGAAGCCCCGTATAAAGGCTATACATGCCGGTTTGGAATGTGGTTTGTTTTTGGAAAAATATCCGGGTTTGGATATGATTTCATTTGTCCCGACCATTAAAGGTGCACATTCTCCGGACGAGCGGCTTCATATCCCTTCGGTTACGAAATTCTGGGAATTACTAATCAGTGTATTAAATCAAATTTGATCCTTTCATATCGTACTTAACTATCCCATAAATAATTTTCAAATGAAACATTTACAAGGTTTTCTTTTATTGGTATTCTGTCTTTGCAATTTTCTTTTAAATGGTACTGCTCAACAGGGAACTCCCTCAAATAGCAAAAGCAGTGGGGAGAAAAGTAGCTTTAAGCTTTTTTTCGAGAAGGTTTATCTTCATTTTGATCGTCAGGTATATTCATCCGGCGATGATATCTGGTTTAAAGCATATCTGGTGAACGGTCAGGGCAATTGGCT
>DATBXH010001134.1:0-2916 GCA_036514375.1 Bacteroidales bacterium
TGTAATGGTATTTCCGTTGTATTCTTTCGGGTACGTTCCTTTCGCTGCGTCCAGAAAGGTAGGCATAATATCGATGATGTGGCCCGGTGTACGTTCAATCCGATGACTTATTTTGCCGGGCCACCAGGCAATGAACGGTGCGGAAATACCACCTTCATGTTCCCAGTGTTTATATAGCCTGAATGGTGTGTTGCTGACATTTGCCCAGGGATATTCATAACTGTCAAAAGAATCGGGCGTACCTGTTTCGGCCGTGGTTTTGATGTAATTGCCCCGGTTCTTGATTTGCTCGTGGCACCCTCCGTTGTCGGAAATGAAAATGATTAGTGTGTTGTTGAGTTCGTTCATTTGGCGGAGTTTATTCAAAACTTTGCCAACGTTCTGATCCAGCCGGTCCACCATGGCAGCATAAACCGCCATACGGAGATCCCACATTTCTTTTTCTGTTTGAGAAAGAGTTTCCCACTTGGGAGATTCCGGATCAACCGGCGACAGTTCGGCATTTTGATCAAGAATACCAAGTTTTTTCATTCGTTCAAAACGTTGCTTGCGCATAAATTCCCAACCCTGCATGTACTTTCCACGATATTTCGAAATATCCTGGGGTAACGCATGCAACGGCCAGTGTGGCGCCGTAAATGCCAGATACATAAAAAATGGTTGTGGCTTTGGTGCTTCTTCATCAAGAAATTTAACCGCATAATCGGCAATGGCGTTGGTCATATAAAAACCGGTATCAGGCGGTGTCCAGAGTTTATCGTCGAGCGCCATTCGTGAGGGAGCTTGATTTACCCGGTAAGATATTAACTTGAAATAGCTGCTGGCACCACCAATAAGACCAAATGCATGATCAAATCCCCGGTGAAAAGGCCAGTTTTCAGGTGCTTCGCCCACATGCCATTTCCCCGATAAATAGGTATCGTATCCGTTTGATTTCAATGCCTCGGCAAGGGTAACACTGGTGTGATTGATATATCCTTCATAAGCAAGAGTTCCAAGATTGTTTACCATATCGCCCACACCCGCCTCGTGCTGGTATAAACCGGTTAACAATGATGCGCGGGAAGGGCAACAACGTGAAGCATTATAGAAGGAGGTCATCTGTACACCTTCCGATGCCAAACGATTGAGGTTAGGAGTACTGATTTCGGAGCCAAAACAACCCAGATCAGAGTAACCCATGTCGTCGGCCAAAATAAGGAGAATATTCGGGCGGCTTTTCGGGTCTGTTTTTTGAGCAATGGTTTGATGATGGGACGCCAGCAGAGATAGTGACCCAATTCCGAAAAGCTTAGTACGTAGTGAGTATTTCATTGCAATAGGTATTTTGTGGGCGAAGTTAAGCAATAAAAGGCAGTAGTTTTTAATTAAAAGAGCTACCCGGTCCCGGATAGCTCTTCAATATTTTTAATACGTTATGTTTAGTTTTTCTGGTAGCACCGTACCCAATCGATCTCGAAACGGGTAGGGATAGAAGGCTGATCTCCCAGAACTCCTGAGTTAAGTACAATATATAATGGTTCGTTCGGGATATTCGATGTTTGCGTTTTTACTTCCACATTGTTGATGCGCCAAACGATTTTTTCGGGCGACCAATCCAGCGAAAATATGAAATAACCTCCTGTAAATTTGGAGGCACTCAGGCTGAGTGAGTCATTTTTAACGCCATTAGGTTCAGTCGGATTTCCCCAGAAAGTACTTAATGCGAGTTTATTTTTAAAACATTTAAAAATATCGATCTGAGGAATCATGGTTTCTCCTCCCAGCCAGAACGCATGAAGGACATCCTGCGAATCACCCAGTTTGACTTTGGCCTCGATTTTACCGTATTTTGTACGGAAGCTGCTGCCTGTACAAATCAGACCCGAGGTATAATCAAAATCTCTGGGATAAAAACCAATAGCCGGATTCCATTCTTTACCATTTATTTTTTCATTCCTGGTTACAATTTTTACCGACGATCCATTCATTTCCAGATTACTGCCATCCGTGTAAACATGTTTTTCACCCGGTAAAGCATAGGTATCATGCAACAGTACTTCGCCCCAGAAATAACGGGTAAGCCATTTGTTGCGGTCGAGTTTGCCCAGGGTAAAATCATCTTCAAAGGCAAGTGTCCAGGCTTTTATTTCATTAAATTTGGTAGATTCCTTTAGTTTAAAATACCAGATAATCTTAGGATTTTTCTTCAGGGCCAGATATTCCTGTTGTTGTTTAAATTCCTCGGATTTTTCCCATTTCTTGGTGTCCAGCAGATATAGTTTCCTGCTTTTAAATTCGTCCGAAAGAATATACTTTTCCAGTGCTTCGTAATCGGCAATCGTCTTCGAGCCGTCCAGCTTCTTAAATTCAACAAGTTCTGCAGACGATTTGGTCTTGTAATATTCTTTAATTCTTTTGGATGAAGCTATTTTTTTATACTCCTGCAACTTTTTGTATTCGTCTGTCTGGCTAAACCGTAGCGCTTGAATTTCTTTCTTTTTTTCACTGAATTGCGGAGAATTTACATAAGCTTCAAGCTCTTTGTAATAACCAAGCTCCTGGGAACCTTCTATTTTCTTGTAAGAATTCAGTTGAGAGCTATTCGCCAGTAAAAAGTAGTTTTTGTATGCTTGTGATTTTTTCCAACCAAGGAATTCCTGGTACTTCTTAAAGGCATCGGATTGTTTAAATTCTTTTGATGCTTTGGCAGTAATGAATTCCTGCGACTCAATATACTTTTCCCGTTCCAGGTAAGCGGCAATTTCCTTTGACTGTTGCAGTTTTTTGAAATCCCCGAAAGCTTTGGAATGTATTACTTTGAAATAATCTTTGAAATTCTGATTATTTCGCAGGGCCTCAAATTCAAGTGCTTTATGGAATTCCTCGGCTTTTTCCCACTTTTTCTTGTCATTCATGTACGCCTCAACCTTTTTA
>DATBXH010001135.1:0-6152 GCA_036514375.1 Bacteroidales bacterium
AAAAGCTACTCCATTAGGCCGTATAGGCTTTCCGCAGGATGTAGCTAAAGTGGCTGTGTTTCTGGCAAGTGATGATTCAGAATTCTTAGCCGATAGCCGCATAGAAGTCTCAGGAGGGCTCAAATAAACAATTTCCAACACAATTAACAATAAAAATATATTAAAATGAATAATCAAAAAGAACAGGTTTGGTTTGTTACAGGCGCTTCAAATGGGTTTGGGTTAGCGTTAGTGAAACTATTATTAGAAGGTGGATATAAAGTTGCCGCAACTTCACGAAACAAAACTCGAATTGAAGAAAAAACGGGAACAAATCCTAATCTATTGACACTCACTGTTGATATTACCGACGAAGGTGAAGTAAAATCAGCGATTGAAGAAACAGTAAAAACATTCGGGAAAATTGATGTTGCGGTAAACAATGCAGGCTATATGCTGCTGGGTGCTTTGGAAGAAGTTTCCGATAAAGAATTCCGTCAATCCGTAAACGTCAATGTTTTTGCATTTCAAAATGTAATCCGTAGCGTAATGCCCTATTTTCGTAAACAGGAAAGCGGACATTTTTTCAATTTTGCCTCATCCGCTGGGTATTCTGCTGATGCATGTGCAGGTAGCTATAATGCGGTGAAATCGGCAATCATAGGTTTCTCTGAAGCATTGGCCTTGGAAGCAAAACCATTCAATGTGAAAGTGACCATTGTTTCTCCGGGGCTTTTCAGAACAAACTTTCTGGGTGCATTTCCTGTAGCTCAAAACAAGATCGAAGTATACGGTACACAAAACTTGGTTAATGCCATGGATCAATTTAACGGGAAGCAGCCGGGAAATCCAGATAGACTGGTGAAGATTTTAATTGATACCGCAGGCAAGGAAAATGCTCCTTTGCATTTGTTGATGGGGAAAGACGCTTATGAAAGAGCCATCAATTATTACAAATCTCAACTTGACAAATTGGAACAATTGAAAGATTTGAGCTTTTCTACTGGCTTTGAATAAAAATCCTGTATCTGGATACAAGCCTAAGAGATTTGAATACCTGTATGCACTTAAAATCAACCAATTTTACACAACACTAAAATAAAGAAATCATGAATAAACATCAAAAAGTTCTAACTGTTGATTATCAACAGTTAAAAGAAGGAAGAAATAGAGTCTATTTTATGAGTCAGGGTTATAAACTGGCTGGAGATTTATATCTGCCAAAAGGATTTGATAGCGAAAAGAAGTATCCCACTGTCATATATACACGTGTTGGCACCCAGGTGAAAGAGCAAACAGGGGCAACTTATGGCAATAAACTTGCAGCAAAGGGTTACGCGTTTCTTGTTTTCGATCCAAAAAATTTTGGTGATAGCGAGGGTGAAATCAGAAATTATGAATCAATTCACAACATGGTTCCGAATACAACAGATGCGATAAGCTTTCTAAGAACTTTAAAATTCGTTGATAGAGACAAATTTTATGGTCTGGGAGCTTGTGCCGGAGCTCCTTATATCTGCAATGTTGCCATTGGAGATGCTCGAATAAAAGCTGTAGCTACGCTTGTGGGTAATTTTGATGCAGCCGCTAGTTTATTTGGCGCTTACCCGAAAGAAATTCTTGATAAAATGCTTCAAACAGCAGCCGAAGCAAAGCAGAAATATTACGAAACCGGAGAATATGAAACAGCACCTGTTTTTGGTGGAATGCCTATACCTCTGCCTGAAAATGCGCCTAAAGCGATGAAAGACGGATATGAGTACTATTTTAATAGAGCCGGACAAGATAAATGCCCTAACTATTCACCTTATTATCCTACCGTAGGCTTGCCTGTTGACCCGTCTAGGGTATTCATGAACCAGGCAAAATATTTTACCACGCCGTTTTTGGTTATTGCAGGCAGTGAAGCGTTTACTCATGACATGGACAAACAAGTTTATGAGATGGCGGCAGGCGAAAAGGAATGGGTGGTAATTGAAGGAGCATCACACATGGATTTGTACGATATTGACAAATATCTTGATCCTGCAATAGACAAAGTTGATGAATTTTTTAAAAGGTACTAAGCTAATGCAACAGTAGGATTGTGGTTTTTGGAACAATCCTACTGTTCTAATCATTCACCTGATAGATAGTCTATTTATATAATTAAAATCAATAAGTCATTATGGACAACCCAAAAATATGGTTTATTACCGGAGCCTCAAAAGGGATGGGGCTTTTATTAACAAAACTTTTGCTTAGCAAAGGTGAAAAAGTTGCTGCAACATCTAGGAATAGAGAGCAACTAGTATCAAATATTGGGATAGAAAGCAATACATTTCTCCCGCTCGAACTGGATATTACTAAAAGCGATCAAGTTAAGAGATCTATTATTCATACAGTTGAACATTTTGGACGATTAGATGTTGCGGTTAATAATGCCGGATTTTCATACATTGGCAGTTTAGAGGAACTAACAGACGAAGAATTTAGAAAAGCTTTAGATGTGAATTTGTTTGGAACCGTCAACGTAATAAGAGCTGCAATGTCTCAATTCCGCCAGCAGCACTCTGGCCATATTATCAATATTGCATCTGCAGCAGGTTATATTTCGGGTCCAAATATTGGAAGTTATGTTGCTTCAAAATTTGCCATGGTTGGTCTGACGGAATCATTAGCTCAGGAAATAGAACATTTGAATGTAAAGGCAACAGTAATATTACCAGGTTCGTTTCGAACTAATTTTCTTAATGAAGGTTCTTTAACCTATGCAAAACATCCAATTTCTGAATATAACAGCAACAAAACTTTTAACAGTTTCTCAAGCAGAGCAGGTACACAACCGGGGGATCCTCAAAAACTAGTTTCAGAATTGATCAACTTGGCAAACATGGAGAATCCTCCTATTCACTTAATACTGGGCCAAGATAGCTATAAAATGATAATGGACAAACGCTCTAAAGAACTTGAGGAATTCGAAGCTTATAAAACTATCTCTTTATCAACAAATTTATTATAAATTTAAAGGAGTGAATGTTGATTGAATTAACTTTCACTTCCTATTTCTTAAAATACCATACAATGAAAACAGAAGCTCCATATTGTATAAAATCCATTACAGAGTATCATCAATTATTGGGTCTAGATAAGCCAAGGCATCCTTTAATCAGCGTTTTTAATCATAATGACGTAATGAATTATTCAAATGAAAAGATGAGACATGCCGTATATAATTTTTATACAATAAGCCGAAAAATAAACTTTGAAGGGAGCATGAAATATGGACAGCACTATTATGATTTTCAGGAAGGAGTAATGGTATTTCATGGTCCAAAGCAGGTTATTTTATCTGAAATAGCTGATAATGCAAACCTGCAAGGTTGGACAATTACAATTCATCCGGATTTTATCAGACCTTATCCATTACTGCAAAAGTTCAAAGAGTATGGATTTTTTTCATATGCTATGCATGAGGCTTTACACTTATCTGATGAAGAATCTAATACAATTGAAGGTATTATAGATACAATTCGTAAAGAATATAATTCGGGAATCGATACTTATAGCCAAGATATTTTAATTTCACAAATTGAGTTGCTTCTGAATTATTGTAATCGATTTTATAATAGACAATTTATTACAAGAAAAGCAGTTAATAATGAACTACTGGTTAAGTTTGAAAAACTATTAGCTGACTATTTTGAAAATGAAGATATCCAGGCTAAAGGAATTCCCTCTGTTCAATACTTTTCAAGTAAATTGAACATGTCTGCCAACTATTTGAGTGATATGTTGAGAAATCTAACTGGTCAAAGCACCCAGCAACATATTCAAGATAGCCTAATTGAAAAAGCAAAATACATTCTTTCTACCACCAATATGACTGTTAGTGAAATTGCATTTGAATTGGGATTTGAATATCCTCAATCATTTAGTAAATTATTTAAGGCTAAAACAAAATTTACCCCCTCTGAATATAGACAGTCTTTGAATTAGTAACTTAATTAATCTAAAATCTCATCAAATAGCACCAATTCATCTGCAAAAACTGCGGATATGAAGCAAATTATGTTACAACCATGATGAAACAATTGAATAATTAAAATAAGGCTTCTTCTATTAGCATCTCTGTCTATTAATACATTCTAAATCAACCAAATGTTTTCTTACATAAATAAGTTAAGAGCCAAACTGTTTACTGACCTTAAACTCATTGAAGCTGAAAAAAGTTCAATCCTTAAACAGTCTGAGCAATCAATCCAACTTATTAATCTTACATTACTTGAAATTAAAGAATACCTTCGAAAAAATAAATTCTCCTCAATATCAGAAGAAATATTGTTCTTCAAGGAAATCAAGCCTTCCATTTATAGCAAACTCATCTATTTCATAAAAATATTCAATATCGAATCCAAACGTCCTAATGGAAGTGATAAATCCCAGAAGAAATACCTGTTAAACGAATTGGACAAACTCGAAAAGTATTTTTCCGAAAATTTGGAATTCTATCAGTATATGCGAAATAACATGACTTATCTTGACGACAAGTACTTCGTTCGTGGCCGTCTCGATCTTCGCTTGTATGTCAATACCTTCACTTACGATGCCGATCCAGATTTCTCAACAAGTCACGATTATAAAGTAGCCAAAATCCTTGCTAACGATCTTCTGAATATTTATTTAAAATCTGAATTAGCTATTATGGAAAGAAAAGATCTCTCGGCAAATAAAAATTTCATTATCTCAAAAGGAAAGTATACGTGGACTGAATCCAAAGCAGCTCTCACTGAGTTTATTTATGCAATGCACTCCGTTAAGTGCATTAACAACGGCAATATTGACATAAAAGAAATTGCTGACTTCTTGGAATCCCTTTTTAGAATTGATTTGGGCGATTATTATCGTGATTATTTACAAATTAAAAGCCGCCAGAACCAAACAAAATTTCTCGATGCTTTAAAAACTGCACTCATTAATAGAATAAATGAGCAGGATGAATAAAATACCAACTTGGTATCATCTTGGTAATTTATCAATTCCTTCACTTTAAACGTCCAATCAAAAACCAAAATAGTTCAAAAGCTTCAAAAACTTATTTTTAACCAGCATGGTTTCACCTTGGTAAAAACTTTCAGCCGGTTTATTCAATTTTGATATACAAAAACTCAAAATGATTAAATATGGCAACAGAAATTATCACTACCGACGATTTACGTGAGTTTAAAATGGAATTACTCGACGAAATCAAACAACTTTTTAAAGAGCACAATGGCGAGCCTTCCAAAAAATGGTTAAAATCCTATGAAGTCCGTAAAATTCTGAACATCTCACCAGGCACACTTCAGAATCTTCGTTTAAATGGCACCCTGCCATACACTAAAATCGGTGGAGTAATGTATTACGACTATGCCGACATTCAGGAGATGCTCCAATCCAGGAAGCAGCAATTATCTATATTCAAATAAATCAATCGGCTATGAATGAACTACATCAAGCATTTAACTGCCGTTTTCGAAATCATGGATAGCGACACGCGCCTCACGCCGTTTCACGTTAGCCTTTACATGTCATTATTTCGTCGTTGGAACCTTAACTTTTTTAATAATCCAATATCGATTTCCCGCGATGAAGTAATGAAAATGTCAAAAATAGGCTCGGTAAATACTTATACTAAGTGTTTGAAGGAATTGCATTTGTGGAATTATATACGGTACGAACCATCATATAATCCGCATAAGGGAAGTCTCATTTACCTGTACACTTTTGATAATGGTACTGATAAAGGTAGTGAAATGGCTTTGAGACCTTTTATAAACAATACAAACATAGAAAACAAAGAAAACTTGATTGGGCAAGCACAAAATTTTGAATCAAAAAACTTCGATATGAAATCAAATGAAGAAGAAAAAGAAAAATTCCGCCAAAAGAAAAAGAATGGGGTAACCAATCCGTCCGGTTCCATTCCTCCCCCGTTGGAACATGTCAAAATCTATTTCGATGAGAAGAATTTCCCTGAAGTCGAAGCCGAAAAGTTTTTCAATTACTTTGAAAGCAACGGCTGGCTGGTAGGTGGCCGTGCTAAAATGAAAGACTGGAAAGCTGCAGCCCGGAACTGGATGCTAAATTGCCAAAGGTTCATTGCTCCGCAAGGACTACCCAAACCAAAGCCAACTCCTAAACCCTCACCAAAT
>DATBXH010001136.1:0-4355 GCA_036514375.1 Bacteroidales bacterium
GGTTCAAAATTATAATTTAGCGGCTAATGGAGGAACGGATGTTTCATCTTATTCATTGGGGCTATCCTATACTGAACAGGGAGGTATAATTGGAGGTTCGGGCCTTTCAAACTATAAGCGATATAACTTTCGTTCAAACACTGAGCGCGAAGTGTACAGCAAGGTATTGAAAGTAGGTGAACATCTGACTTTTTCTTTTATTGATCAAAAAGGGGTAGCTGATGGCGGATTATATTCCGGTAACGTTATTCGTAGAGCACTTACGGTAAGTCCTTTATTAGCCATGTACGACGATAATGGGAATTATTTAAGCAGTATTAATTCTACTATATATAACGGAGGTCCCTGGAATAATACGGAAGCGAATCCTTATGCAGTGATGCAATATAATAATCAGAATGATAAGAGGACTCAAATATTGATCGGTGATGTGTATGCAGAACTTCAGCCCATCAAAAATTTAACCATAAAATCAACGTTCGGCTTAAACTATTCTTCTGCTGCTAAGCATAGCTATACCCCTGAATATGGAAAATTATCAGTTTATGAATTCAACGAGCACGAAAAAATTTATCAGGAAGGTTCCCAGGATTATACATGGAACTGGGATAATACAGTTAATTACCTGTTCGGAACTAATGATCACAAATTTGATGTTCTGGCTGGTACTTCAGTTCGGGAAAAACAGGGAACCTGGTTTAATGCGACTAATACCGGAACTACTTTATTCGGTACTTTTGATCGCGGTTATTTAAGTAATTCTGATTTAACTTCAATAACGATAGGTGCGGACACTACTACTCACGGGATGTCGCTAAATGGAAATGCAAAAGCAAAATATGCCCAGGCTTCTTTTTTCGGTCGTATAAATTACAGTTATAAAGAGAAATATTTAGCTTCTGCCATTTTCCGCGCAGATGGTTCCACTACTTTTGCCCCAGGCTATCAATGGGGATACTTTCCATCACTTTCTGCCGGCTGGGTGGTAAGTAGCGAATCATTTATGGAATCAACCCATGGTTGGCTGGACTTTTTAAAACTGCGTGCCAGTTGGGGTTCGAATGGTAATGATGTTATTGATCAATTTAATTACCTCTCTTTAATTAGCTTGTCACATGCCGAATATAATTTTGGTAACGATAATTCTACCTTGACTCAAGGTTCGTATCCCAAAACATTAGGCGTTGCAAATACGAAGTGGGAAACCTCGCAACAAACCAATATTGGTATGGATGCAAGATTCCTTCGTGGCAGATTAGACATGAGTCTTGATTTGTACAACAAGACCACAAAAGACTGGTTAATTCAAGCACCTTTATTAGCAACTGCCGGTGTAGCAACTGCACCATATATTAATGGCGGGAATGTTACCAATAAAGGAATAGAACTTCAATTAACTTATAATGGAACGGTCGGGAAGGATTTTACCTATACTGTTTCCGGTTCATATGCCTATAACAAAAATGAGGTGAATAGTATTCCAACTTCTGATGGAATTATTCACGGTAGTACAAACAGTTTATTTGTCAATGGTCCTGAATTTTTCCGTGCTTCATCAGGAAATCCTATTGGCTATTTCTGGGGATATAAAACTGCAGGAGTTTTTCAGAATGAAGGCGATGTCCAATCTTATACAAGTAATGGAAAAGTACTTCAACCAACTGCACAACCGGGTGATTTAAAATATGTGGATACAAATGGAGATGGTAAAATTTCAGCCGATGATAAAACCAACATTGGCGATCCAAATCCGCATCAAATATTTGGCTTAGCATTTTCAGCCAATTACAAAAATTTCGATCTTTCTGTTCTAACCAATGGAGTCGCAGGTAATAAAATTGTTCAGGCCTATCGTGACCCGGGTCAATATGGTAACTGGACTTCTGATATTCTGGGCCGTTGGCATGGTGAAGGAACTTCAAATACAATTCCCCGTCTAACTCAAAACGGTTCTAACTGGACAGAATTTTCAGATCTCTATCTTCAGGATGGAAGCTACTTAAGAATTTCAAATATTACACTGGGATACGATCTGTCAAAACTTGTGAAGTGGAAAAATTTAGGCCGGTTCCGCATCTATGTAACCGTTGAAAATCTAATTACCTTTACAAAATATACCGGTATGGACCCTGAAGTTGGCGCTTCCGCCCCGGATGGCAGTGGCATAGCCGCCACCGATAATAATCCTCATTCTTTTGGACAAGGTGTTGATAATGGGTTTTATCCACGCCCCAGAATTTATATGGCAGGTGTTAATATTACCTTTTAATTGTAAAAAACATACTCATGAAAAAAAATATAAATATCATTATTGCACTGATTGCAGTGATATCATTTGGTTCGTGTAAAAAATTTCTTACAACCGAAATGACGGATGCAGTGCAGACAAATAACTCCTATTATAAAACACCTTCTCAGGCATTTACCGCCCTGGTAGGATGTTACAATGGATTAGATTTAATTTATAACAGTGATGCAATCCCTGCTGAATTGGAAGTTTTTTCCGATAACAGTTTCGGGGGCACAGGATCTTCCGACGGTTACGGATGGGAAATGATCGATGAATTTGATAAAACAGTTTCACCTTCCGATGCTTCCTTTCATAGTTATGGGTGGAAGCAATATTATCAGGCCATTTATCGCTGCAATACGTTACTTCAAAATATAGACCAGGTTGCATGGGGCGACAGTATGGCATTGAAGAAACAATATACTGCAGAAGCCAAATTTATCCGCGCTTTCTGTTATTTTGATATGGTTCGGCTATGGGAGAAAATTCCTTTGCTGACAACACCCACCAATGACAATGTACCACAAGCTGATCCGGCAGTAACGTATGCACAAATTATGAGTGATTTACGCTATGCAGCAGACAGCCTTCCTTCAAATCCATATACAAGTGTGCCAACCGGAAGAGTAACCAAATGGGCTGCCGAATCTTTACTAGCCCGTGTTTATCTTTTCTATTCAGGCTATTATGGAGCTACAACGATTGGTTCGGAAACAGCAGCGACAGCTTTGGCTGCCGTGGAGGATGTAATTGCCCATAGCGGGCACGGGTTGGTTGACGATTTCAACACGCTGTGGCCTGCAGCTTCAGCAAGTAAAAATGTTACTTATGCAGGTGAAGCAAATAAAGAAGTGGTTTTTTCAATAAAATATTCTTCAACCGGCGACTATAATGGAAATATTACCGGTAATAATTGGATGGTAATGGAAGGATTACGTGAACAAAGCATTTATCCTTATCAGTCAGGATGGGGCGGATGCACCGTCGATCCTAAACTTTGGAACGCCTTTGCCTCAACCGATGCACGTCGTTTTGCTTCCATAACTTCCATCGTCGATGAAAACCTCGCTTTCACCAAGTCTGCCAATAACCGTGAATACACCGGATATTATCTGAAAAAATACAGTGGGCTGTGCGATGAGAATGGAAAATCTGTTGTTTCAAATTTTCAGATGCAAGAGCAAGATTTTTTTGCCATTCGTTATTCGGATGTTTTATTGATGGCGGCAGAATTGGGAAGCCCCAATGCCGTGGATTATTTTAATTTGGTACACCAACGGGCCGATGCTTCGGCTTCTCTGGCTACCTCTGTTTCTAAAGCGGATATTTTGGCAGAACGCAGGCTGGAATTTGTGGGCGAAGGTATCCGGTACTGGGATTTATTGCGACAGGGTATTGATGTAGCAGCCTCAACTATTGCTGCCAATACAACTGTTTCATTATTTCAGGATGGTACTGCTAATCCGCCTGATGCAGCAAAATTAGAAGCAAATATTAAAGCTACAAAAGGATTCCAGCAAATACCTAACGACCAGATTACCTTATCGTCAGGTGTATTAAAACAAAATGCCGGATGGTAAATTTTTTAATAAATTTAAAAATACAGATTATGAAAAATAAATTTAAAATAGTATATATTTTCCTTGGGATTGCCTTGCTTTTTACAGCTTGTACGCCCAAAGAGTATGGACTTGGAGGGCTTATAGAAAAAAGTGCATTAAAATACTCCATTACACAGGATGCCACGGATCCCAATATGGTTATTCTGAAGAGCATGACTCCAGGATTTACTCCGCAGTGGATTACTCCGCAAGGACGTTCTATTAGGGTTCAGGATACTGTAAGGATAGCATTTCCGGGAACTTATAAATTCATTTATGGTGTAGAAAGTGATGGTGGTCTTGTTCAGGGTGACACCGTAACCCTGGATATTACAACAACTAACTTAAGCTATGTAAATGACCCATTGTGGACAATGATCTGTGGCGGTGTCGGAAATGAAAAGACGTGGTTACTTGACATAACTGCCGATGGTACTAGCAAGCATTCTACATCTCCCAAATAT
>DATBXH010001137.1:0-2334 GCA_036514375.1 Bacteroidales bacterium
GTGATCGGATGTTACAATGAAGCTGTAAATGCCTATTTGGACGGGTCGTATAATCAAGAGAAAATTAACCTGTGGAAGGAAAGATTATCTACAGTGTTCAACCGTGGCTTTTGGGATGGCTATTATCTGGGCCGAAAATTAGGCGAATGGAGTAATGTTTATGGCTCCAAAGCAACCAAAAAGAAGGTTTACGTTGGCAAAGGCATGAATTATTTTTCAAATATACAGGTAGCTGAATTTCTGCTTGAAACCGGAACTTTAGCTATAGGTGATGAGATTATAATTTCCGGACCTACTACAGGCATTATTGAAACAAAAGCAACTGAAATCCGACTTGATTTAAAAGCCGTTAATGAAGTGAAGAAAGGAGATCGTTTTTCAATGCCGGTAAATACTCAGATCCGTCGGTCGGATAAACTTTATAAGTTAGTGCCCGTTAATGCTGTTGGAAAGGAAAAACAGGATTTAGATTAAAAATTTTATAAAGGTTCGGAGAAATATTTGATTAATACTTTTTTTATTTCTTCCATTTTAGCTGGTTTTGTGATATAACCATCCATTCCAAAGGAAATAGCTTTGTTTTTCCCTTCTTTACTGGCGTTTGCAGTCATAGCGATAATAGGGCCATGATATCCTTTTTTTCGGAGATCTTTTGTTGCCTGTACACCATCTTTCTCAGGCATCATCATATCCATAAAAATAATGTCGTAGTTGTTTTGCAGGGTTAGATCCACTGCTTCGTTTCCGTTTACGGCTAAGGCAATTTCGTATCCAAGGTTTTTAAACATTGTTTTTGCAACCTTTTGATTAATCATGTTATCTTCAGCAATCAGGATATTAATGTTTTTCCTGATTTTTTGAAGTTTGGCAGGTAGCTTGGCTTCAGGTCCAATGGAGATGAAGCTTTCCTGGATCAAATCGAACACTTCTGATGACTCATAAGGTTTGATTAAATAGAAATCGATGCCCAAACGTTTGGAACGTATATAATTTCCGGTAACATCATTACTACTTATCAGTATAAAAAGATGTTTGTAAGTGATACCTCGTTCGTACAAAATTTTTGCAAGCCTGAATCCGTCATAATCTATTGAATCGTATATAATTACTATATTGAACTTATCGTATTCAATTAATAATTTATTAACCAGAAGTTCTGACGATTGAACCAGATACTTTTCATAATTAATTCCAAAATTATCGAAATAGGAGAAAATAGGTTCACTATCATTATTTATATGCGAAACTATTAAAGCATTAATTTGAGAATATTCTTTGATATTTGTAAAATCATAGGTTTTCCTTAGCTTTTCGTTGGAATATGCTTCAATTGTAAAACTAAATTTTGAACCCGGAAATGCAGTATCGGTTGATATGGTTGACGGACTTTCAACCCAGATTTCTCCTCCCATCAATTCTACAAGTTGTTTGCTAATAGTCGTGCCTAATCCGCTTCCTCCGTATTTTCGGGAGATGGATCCTTCGGCTTGTGTGTAGGAGGCAAAGATTGTTTCGAGTTTATCTTTGGGAATACCGATGCCTGTGTCTTCTACCACAAATAATAGTGTAAGATGGCCGGAATATTCTTCCAGTAATTCTACACTTATAACCACTTCTCCTTCGTGGGTGAATTTGATGGCATTACTCATCAGATTGGATATTACCTGTCGTAGCCTAAACGGATCGCCAATCACATGATCAGGTACATTTGAAGCAATATGTGAAATAATTTTTATGTCTTTATTATCTGCCAGTGATTTAAAAAGTTCTTTTACAAGGCTTATCTCTTCCGAAATCCGGAATGGGATTTCTTCCAACATCATCTTTCCGGCTTCAACCTTAGAGAAATCCAGAATATCATTGATGATTGTCAATAAAAGGTCGGAGGACTTTTTGATAATTTCAGCAAATTCGTGTTGTTCCTGGGTTAGGTTTTGTTGAATTAACGCATCTGCCATGCCAACGATACCATTCATTGGTGTGCGAATTTCGTGGCTCATTTTAGCCAAAAAATCACTTTTAGCCAAATTCGCAGCTGCTTCAAGTTTTCTTGATTTTTCAATAGGGGAGACATCAATGAATGCTTCAATGATCAATTCTTCATCATTGAGAATAAATGGTATATCATTTTTGAAAATTGTAATTTCATTTCCTTCCTTTTCAAAAACATAAAAGTGACCTGTATCGTAGGCCGAGTCAGGTTTCCCTTTTTCGCTGAAATATTTAGGCGTAATCATATCGGCCACGTTGCGGCCAATGATGTTTGTTTCGTCTTTTCCATAAAGCATGTCAGAGGCCGTCTTGTTGATATGACGAATGGTCTTGTCCTGTGTT
>DATBXH010001138.1:0-4605 GCA_036514375.1 Bacteroidales bacterium
GAAGGAAAAGACGGACTATGAACTGAAAATCCTCCGTATCCCGGAATCATTGGGTATAAACCTATAGAAGCCCATACGTACCAGGAACCCATGGCACCAAGATCGTCATTGCCCGGGAGACCATTGTCGCGGTTACTGTACTGTTCTTTCAGAATTCTCCTGACAACTGCCTGTGTTTTATAGGGAGTTCCCGTCCAGTTATACGTCCAGGGCACTTCAAAATCCGGCTCATTACCAGCGGCAAACCATTCCTGACCATAGTTGGCGTTCAACTTCGAAAAGAATTCATCCAGCCGTTGCTCAGCAACTTTCTTTCCTCCTATCGTATCAATTAAATCTTTCAGGTTATGAGGGATCATCCAGAAATAATTTTTATACGATGCTTCACGCCAGTCATCGGTCTGATTTTTCCAGGAGCCATCAATATTACGGGATTGCAGCCAGTTTGTCTGAGGATTGAAGATGTTTTTCCACGATTGCGATCTTTTCAGGTAATTGATATACGTCAATTTATCGCCACAAGCCTGCAATGCAAACTGGGCAATGGCAAAATCGGACGAAGCATATTCGAGTGCCATGGAAGCACCCATGGAATAGTAAATATATCCTTTGTCGAGATATTGTTCGAGGTGAGGTCTGGTTAATTCATTCTGCGACTTTGTGCCAGGTATCTCAGCACCCTGTTTCATGATGGCGAGCGCTTTTTTCACATCAAAATCCTTTACACCGAAAGCATAAGCATTAGCAACCAGAATGGAAGTTGGATCGCCCTGCATGATCCCTGTTTCATAATCGGCCAGCACCCAGCGCGGGAAACCACCACCCGATTGTTGAGCAAAAGTAAGAAGTGAAGAAATGACATCCCTGGTTTCCTTTGGTGCAAGCATAGCCAGAAGCTGTATCTGGGTCCTGTACGTATCCCAGTTGCTGAAAGCCGTATAGCAGGTAAAACCTCCGCCTTTATGTACCTTATGATCGGCGCCCATGTATTCACCGTTTACATCGGAGAAAACACTGGGATGGGTGAACGAATGATACAAATGAGTATAGAACTGAGTGGTAAACGCGGCACTGCCCCCCGTTACTTCTATTTTTCCCAGATAATTATTCCAGGCTTTACATGCATTATCCTTTACCGCGTCGAAATTCCAGCTCGGATTCTCTTTTGTCAGGTTTTCGCGGGCGTTTGCGATAGAAACGTAGGAAATCCCTACTTTATAAAGAACCGGCTTATTATCCGAAACATCGAATGTAAAGAACACACCCGAATTGAGACCGGCAGCTGTAGCCGATCCTTTTTCAAGCTTTTGACTGTTCCAGGTTCCGGAGGAAATGCATGGCTTTTGAAATTCGATCACATAGTAAACCCTGTAATTGGCCTTGATGCCGCAAAATTGTCCGCCGTCGGCATAGCCCTCGCAGGTATTTTTTCCCGTGATACGTGCCGAAGCCTCAGGCATCTCGGTAGAGTTTATTCCGGTACCGATAATCACCGTTCCGGTTTTATCCTGAAGAAAACGGAACATTGCCATACCGGTACGCTGCGTAGCCGTCAGCTGACAATCGATTTTCCCATCGATCACCGTATGATAAAAACCGGCAATAGTCTGTTTGTTTTCAAATACAGGCTTGTAGCCCATCATGTCGTTGGGAGAATTTTCCAGATTACCGGACAGCGGTAAAGAAGGCAAATTGCCCATGTTGTGGCAGCCGGCACCGCTCATCTGGTTGATGACAAATCCTTTGTTTTCATCAAAGAAGGTAGTGGTGAACTGTACCATACCAAAAGGACAGGTAGCACCGGGAAACGTAAATCCCGCCTCCAGATACCGTTCCTCCACGCCAAAGCCTTTACCCTTTGTTCCGATAGTGGTATTGACCATCTCTGCGTAGTTTTTGTTTCCGGAAGATGGAGGTTGAGCGATACAAAAGGTTACGGTTGCAAGGTTTACAGCAAGAGCACTAAAAAAGGTAGGTATTTTAGTAAATCTTCTATTCAATTCCGTAGACAGCAGCCCCATTTTATTTTTACTTTTAATCATCATTTGAAATTGATTATAATTTTTTCATTATACAAAACTGTAACTATTATCAATGTCGCTTTATCGGCAACTTATTGATTTCAATAAAAATGTGGTCATAAATTATTTCTAAACCTTATTTCTTAAGCAACCTTAGTAGAAAGGTGAATGACATCATGAATAACCTTAATTACCTTATTTGTGAATTAAATAATAAGGTAATAAGGTAGATTTAGGTGTTACTTTTTACTACTAAGGTTATCAAAACAAAATAAGGTTGAAAAGTATCTCAATATTATTAGTTACTCAGCTCGGCGTAGCGTCCCGCTACGTCGGTTTTCACAGGGCTGCAGTAAATTCTTTTATTAATTTACAAAAGCCTGTAGCCTGAATATAAGCGTAGCGAGACGCTACGCTTAGCTTAAGGTTAATTAAATCCATATCGCCAATTCATTTGGCCACCGACAAAGAAAACGGCCGATCTTCTTTTTGAATACCCCGCGTAAACAGGGGCTTATTTCCCATTTCAAAATGAAGCGTTCCTCCACTAACAATATCCTTATAGGTAATCCAGTTGTGGGTATATTCCTTTCCGTTCAGGACAGCCGACCGGATATAGACGTTCTCTTTGCTGTTACCGTTGGCTTCGATGATAAACTTCTTGCCGTCCTCCATGGTAATGGTGATCTTTTTGAACATTGGACTGCCAATTACGTACTGATCCGTTCCGGGACAAACCGAATAGATACCCATGGCACTCAGCACATACCACGACGACATTCCACCCTGATCTTCATCGCCCGGATAACCATTCTCCGTAGCATTGTAAAGCTGTGACATTACTTTGCGGACACGTTCCTGCGTTTTCCACGGTTCTCCGACATAGTTATACAAATATGCAACATGCTGAACCGGCTGATTTCCGTGAGCATACTGTCCCATATTTGCTTTCAGCATTTCTGCTATTTCATGGATGACCTGGCCATAGCTGCCAACATCATAATCCGCTTTCCTGTCAAATAAGGAATCGAGCTTGGTTATAAACTTATCTTCACCACCCATAAGGTTTACCAATCCCTGAATGTCATGAAAAACCGACCATGTATATTGCCAGGAGTTTCCTTCCGTAAAAGGATTTCCCCAGCGGATGGGGCTGAAATTTGGTACCCATTCGCCATTTTTCATTCTTCCGCGCATAAATCCGACCGACGGGTCCCATATATTGCGGTAATTATACATCTGCCGGCCAAAGACATTCGCGTAAAAACCATTCCCTGTTTCTTTAGCAAGTTGATAACCGCAAAAATCATCATAGGCATATTCCAGGGTCTTGGCAGCACTTTCTCCCACTTCGGGATAAGGAATATAGCCGAGCTCGAAATACTCACTATATCCTTCACGTCCGTTTGATCCTCCGAAAGGGCCCTTGTTGGTAATTTCATGAAAGTACGCTTTGAGTGCCTTTTGCGGATCGAAGGTATGAATTCCTTTGACCCATGCATCGGTAAGCAGGGTGATGGCATGATTTCCGATCATAATTCCCGACATACCAGGGAATGACCAGGTTGGCAGCCAACCGCATTGTTCCTGGGCATCAAGTAAAGATTGCATATATCTTCCCTGCATCACAGGATGCAAAATATTGGATAACGGGAACTGAGCCCTGAAGGTATCCCAAAAACCATTATCGGTATACATATAGCCGTCGTGTACTTTGCCATCGTAAGGGCTAAAATAGTAGGGCTTGCCTTCTTTATTTATTTCATAGAACTTATGAGAAAAGAGGTTGGCACGGAAAAGACAGGAATAAAAAGTAGCCTTATCCTCTTCGCTGTCACCTTCGACCAAAACCCTGTTAAGGAGCTGATTCCACACCTTTGCGGCAGCCTCTCTGGTATCTTCAAGCTTTTTAAATTTACCAAGTTCGGTATCCAAAGTAAGCTGAGCTTGCTCCGGGCTAATATAGGAAGAAGCTATCTTTACCTGCACCTTGCTACCGGGTTTAAACTGAACAAATGCCCCTTTCCCATCGCCTTCGTCGGAAAGGTTATTTTTCTGAATACCATCCTTTTTATTCTCCCAGGTACCGTAGGAAACAAAGGGCTGATCGAACTGAAGTACGAAATATCCATTAAAGTTCTTCGGCTGCAAAAATTCGAAGCCATTGTGTACCCATCCGATGATTTTCCGTTCTTCAGGAATAATCTTTACCATGCTTTGTCCGATGTACCCGTCCAAAACCAGGTACGCATTTTCTTTCCCGGGGAAAGAAAAACGCATATGGCCTCCCCTTTCCACCGGCGATATTTCGGTAGTAATGCCATTATCAAAGGTCACCTTGTAATAATGAGGTTTGGCTGTTTCGTTGGAGTGTTTGAAACCCGAAGCCCTTTTGTCTTCGTTCACTTCCAGCGATCCGATTTCAGGCATCAGTGAAAAAACGGCATAATCCCTCACCCAGGGACTGCACTGATGGACTTCTTCAAATCCCCGGATGGTAGTTGCCGAATACTTATATTTCCAGCCGTCGCCGTTTTTACCGGTTTGCGGCGAGAAAGAATGAACAGGAAACGGCATGGCAACC
>DATBXH010001139.1:0-3898 GCA_036514375.1 Bacteroidales bacterium
ATTCTTTTCAAGGATCTGGCGTTTGGTTATTTTTAAGTCCGTAATGTCGCGTGTGATGGAAAGAATACAGTGCTCACCATGTAAATCAATTAATTGAGCAGACATCAGGCAGGTCCTTAATGAACCATCTTTCCCCCTGAACTGAGCCTCCAGATTATCGCAGATTCCATCTTTTTTTAGAGCTCTCACAAGTTTTATTCGGTCTTCACCACTTCCCCAAATATTTATTTCCAGAGAAGTTCGACCAATTATCTCATCTTTGGTCCAACCGGATAACCGTGTAAATCCTTCATTAATATCAATGTACATCCCATCTGATAAGCGATTTATATTGATAGCATCGGGGCTGGTTAAAAAAGCTACACGAAACCGTAACTGGCTTTCCCGTAATTCATCCTCGGCCAATTTTTTGTCAGTTATGTCAGTATGATTTCCAATCATCCGGAAAGGTTTGCCATTTTCGTCCCGTAAGGCAAAACCTTTTACCTGAATCCAGCGAAGTGATCCATTTTTATGGAAAAAACGAGCAATGAAATCATAAGGCTTGTTCTCCTCGAAATGTTCCTTTAAAAGCTGTCTGGCTGTCGCCAGGTCATCAGGATGAATGGTTCTGATCCATGTGTCCAGTGTATTTTCCAGCTCATGGTTTTCATAGCCGATCATTTGTTTCCAACGAGGACTATAATAAACATAATCAGATTCGATATCCCAATCCCATATCCCATCATTGCTGGCCTTAATAACCAAACGGTAACGTTCTTCGTTTTCTTTAAGCTTTTTCTCAGCAATTAATCGATCTGTTAAATCGCGTCCTATACCCAGAATTGCCTTATTTTTTCCATAATCAATCAAAGTGGCATTTATCTCAGTAGGAATTATTTTTCCTGATTTAGACATATGCTCAATTTCAATAAACATGTGCCCTTTACTGACGATATTCTTAATCCTGGACTTAACCCCTTCGGTAAATCTTGGAGAAATAATATCGCGCATTCTCATCTTCAACAACTCTTCTTTGGAATATTCCAGTCTTCGGCATGCCTCATCATTGACTTCCAATAAATATCCATCGAGCGAATGAATAAAAATCACATCCGAAGCATTGTTGATAAGTGAACTGAACTTACTCTCACTCAAGCTTAAATTCTTAATAGACCGATTTCTTTCTGAAATAATAGAAGAAATTAGTAACGAAGAGAAGCTCATGGAAAAAATAAATATCTGAGAAGCGGTGTTCTCCTGATAAGGAGATAATTGGGAATGCCAGATCAATACAGAGGAATATCGGGTTTGGCAAAATACAACGGTATAAGCAACAATTATGTTGGTACACACTACGCCAACCTGGCCAAACCTGATTATTGCCCATATAAATATAAAAAGAATCAAATATTTCTGTGAAAGCATCCAATTACCAATTCCCGAAAGAATTAACCATGAGATTATAATTGTGACACCCAACATAGTAATGAATTCGACTTTTTTGAAAAAAGTAAATAAAAAGTTCTTTTTGATAATAGCCTGCCAAAGGATAAGGATAAGCGGAGCAATCAGAATAACACCTACAGCGGCACCTGACCACCATGTAATCCATATAGACCAAAACGGTAATCCTTCCTTTAAAGAAATTATTCCGGAACAAACGGTGGTACTGAAGCCAGGACTTAAAATAACATTGAAACCCAAAAATAAAAAAACTTCACGGGGACTTTCAAACGTTGGTACTGATGGTTTTATCTTTCGGAATAACCATACACCAATGACAGCATCAACGGAATTGGCCAAACTAAAAATCGATGTAAGCCAAAACGGCTTGCCGTCAATCAGGTCGAAAGATATATTACTGATAACTGCTGCAACTACAACAAGGGGCCAGTGTTTAGCTTTAGTTAAAAAAAGAATTGCAACATATAAGCCTCCGGGTAGCCAGAAAGGAACAAACTCATGTGGCTTTACACTGGAAAAGTGCCCAACATTGGCCAATATCAAATACCCCAAACTAAAAACTAAATACTTAAAAAATAGCAGAATGTTCTCTTTCATATAAAAATAAACCAGTCCTCCTGGTTTTACACGGGACCAATTGCAAACATTATATTTAGAACTCTATCTAGTATAAAGTTATAATTTTTTTGAAAAGATGGACTACCAGCAGAATAAAATCACTTATTAACCCAATTCTTGCCTTAGCAAATTGAAATAATGATAAAAACCCGACATTTTATTGTTAATGCTCCTTTTCACCTTACAGGTGCTAATGCTTAAAATGGGTAATCCCGATTAATGAGGCTTCAACTCCGAAAAAAAGATTTAATGAGTCACATACATTTCTCTTCCAGGAGAATAAGTACCGGTTAGAAAAATGTTTTGTAACATATCTACTATAAAACAAACTATATTTCTTTTAATCAGATAAATAAACTTAAATCTACATATTTCCCGCCAAAAAAATGCGTAATTTTTCGTATTGATTATGAAGTTTTTATAAGATAATTTAGACGTTTATCAATAACCGAAATAAATAAATCAGGAGGACTATCATGAAAAATTTAAGCATCAGACAAAAATTACTGACAGGATTTATATCACTTGGATTCGTTGCTTTAATAATAGGTGTTATAGGAATGGGCAATATCTTTAGAATTGACCGTGAAGATAAAAACATGTACCAACAGGTAGTAAGAGGACTGGGAGATCTGACCGAAATTACCACGGATTTCCACCAGATCAGATCATCTTATAGGGATATGATTAATGCAAATGCACAAACAGAAATTCAGAAAAACATTATCCTTCAGAAGCAATTATTTGAAAGCATTGACAGTGTTGCTAAAGATTATCAGATAACTGTTAAAACGGAAGAAGGACAGAAAGTATTTAACGAGTTCTTAAGAGCGCTGAAAGATTTTAGGGAGAATTTAACCCCGTTGCAGGCCCTTGCCCTTCAAAATCGCGATAGTATTGCGTTTGCATTTATGTGGAGTAATTTGTTGGCTCCTGTAAAACGTGCGGAAAGAGCTGTTGCAAATATGAATTCATTTAAAATTAAACAAGGCGAGGAGATATCAGCAAAAAACGGACAAATAGTATCTTCAGTCAACATTTCTATGATCATTTTAATTGTACTTGGTTTCGCTCTTTCAATTTTTCTGGGATATAGAATTTCTAACAATATAGGTTCCATTATAAACTCAATCAATACTGAAATTAAAAGGCTTACTGAGGCAGCTGTGAGCGGTAAGCTCAAAATGCGTGGCGATCCGGATAAAATTAACTATGAGTTCCGGGAAATTGTTACCGGTATAAACAACACCCTCGATGCAGTTATTACACCTCTTAATGTTGCGGCAGATTATGTCGACCGTCTTTCCAAAGGTGATATTCCCGGGAAAATTTCTGAAACCTATGAAGGTGATTTCAATCTAATTAAAAATAACCTGAATCAATGCATTGACTCCCTTAATCTTTTGATTGCCGACACTTATAAATTGGCTAAAGCGGCTGCTGAAGGAAATCTTGATTTTAGGGCCAACGGTGAAAAACACCATGGTCAATTCCGCGAGATTATTGATGGTATTAATAAAACACTCGAAAATATAGCAGTTCCTTTCAGGATGAGCGCCGAGCAAATTCAAAAAATCTCTATTGGCGACCTTCCTCCCATCACTTCCAATTCTTATCCGGGTGAATATGGTATCTTAAAAAACAGTATCGATAACCTGATTATTGCAAATTCTCAGATAATTGATAAGGCAAAACTTATTGCCATGGGTGATTTAACTGTCTCCTTGACAAAACGTTCCGAAAAGGACGAATTAATGGCAACTCTCAATGACATGGTTGATAGAATGGCAGATATTATTGCCCAATTTCAGCAAGCAGCTGATTACATTGCCCA
>DATBXH010001140.1:0-6069 GCA_036514375.1 Bacteroidales bacterium
CTCTTTTCGTTTCGTTAGGGCAGGTTATTCCAAAAAACGGGTTCGTTTAATCCAATCCTTTCGAAGAAATTACACCAAAGCGCGTGCATGGATGCAATTCTCCGGAAAGAATTACATCTATGCCAAACCTCGGGAGGTTGCATACCATTAACCTAATCTTTCCGGGTACTATTCAGGATAGTATACTCTGTTGCATTCATACCGAACTCCTGGTGGAAACATTTTCGAAAATGTGAAAGGTCCTTAAAGCCAACGGCATAAGCAATGTCCGAAATATTCATTTTATTTTGTTCCAGAAGTTGTGCAGCTCTTTTCAATCGGATGTTCCGAATAAAATCCCTGGCCGACATATTGGTTAAAACAGTTAATTTTCTGTACAACTGAGTGCGGCTTACACCAACCTCCATGGACAATTTATCGATGTCGAAGTCACTATCTGTAAGATTTTGTTCTATACTGTCAATTACTTTACGAAGGAACTTTGCATCCGGACTATCAATAATGATATTTTGAGGTTTTAAAATCATCTCCTTTGAATATTTCTCCCGTAACAGGTTTCTCAGTTCCAACAGATTTTCCACTTTTGTTCTTAGCAGGGCAATATCAAAAGGTTTAGACACATAATCATCAGCTCCGGCAATAATCCCTTCCATTTTATGGCTTTTAGAGGACAATGCGGTAAGCAAAACAATAGGAATATGTGAAGTACGCTCATCTTTTTTAAGTCTTTTACAAAACTCTTTCCCATCAATTAATGGCATAAGTACATCTGAAATAATAATATCCGGTATGAACTGAAATGCCATATGCAGGCCTTCTTTACCGTCTGTGGCTTCCAAGACTTTGAAATCCCTTTCAAAATTAGAGCGTAAAAAAAACCGAATATCTGCATTGTCATCAACAATCAATAAAATCTTTTGGCTAACCTGTTCTTCTTCGTTGGATCCTTTCGATTCAAGTTCATTCTGTTTAAAAGCTATATTTTCATCATAGGACTCTTCTGCAATTCCATTATTCAGGATCAACGGGAGATAAACAGTAAACTTTGAGCCTTTATTTACTTTACTTTCCACATATATCCGGCCATTATGAAGTTTAACCAATTCCTTTGTCAGTGCTAATCCAATCCCTGTTCCTGTGCTGCTTTTATCTTTGCCAATCTGAAAGAATCTGTCAAATATTTTATGCTGATCCGGTTCTGAAATTCCAATTCCTGTGTCTTCCACAGAAATAACTACATATTGATTTTCTAAATTTTTGCTTTTATCTTCATAAGAATCCGCACTTTTAACATTCAACTTTATTCCGACAGTACCACCATTTGGTGTATACTTAATGGAATTAGACAGCAGATTATTGATAATCTTTTCAACCTTATCTTCATCAAAATGGGTAAAGATTTCCTTCTCACCGGAATGAAATCCTATCCTGATATTTTTCTCCTGGGCCAGGGCTGAGAACGAAGACACAATTTCTTTAATAAAGAAAACAATGTCTCCTTTACTCAATTCCAGCTTCAGATTTCCCGTTTCAATTTTTCGAAAATCCAATAATTGATTCACTAACCTGAGTAGGTTTTTAGCATTCCGGTTCATCATAACTGCGTATGTCCTTATCTCGTCGACAGGCATATTGGTATGGATTATCTTTTCTAACGGTGAAGTAATTAAAGTGAGCGGGGTTCTTAATTCATGAGATATATTCGTAAAAAAACTAACTTTCATCATATCTAACTCATGAAGCATTTGTGTTCTCTCCTTTTCATACATCAGTTCATGCTTCAGATGATTTCTGTTAGTGATGAATATAAAAATTCCGTATAAAAATGTTAAAAACAAGGAAATACTCAACAATTTAAACCACCATGTTTTCCAATAGGGTGGTAATACTTTGATGATTAAGGAAAGCTCGTTCTTATTCCAAACATTGTCATTATTCGATGCTCTTACAAAAAAAGTATATTCGCCAGGGTCAAGATTAGTATAGGTTGCAGATCGCTGATACCCTGCTTCGTTCCAATCACTTTCAAATCCGTTTAATTTGTATTCATACTTATTTTTGATCGATTGAGCATAGTTTAAAGCTGCAAATTCAATGGTAATTACATTCTTATTATAAGGAAGTACAATTTTATGTGTCTCTGAGATACTTTGGGGGAGAATTGAATTTTTACCGGTACTAATGGGTACATGTTTATTAAATATTCTAAAATCCGTAAAAACAACCGGCGGCTCATATTCATTTGTTTTTATTTCAGCGGGATTAAAAATATTAAAGCCTGTTATTCCCCCAAAGATTAACTCATCGTTAGGCGTTTTAAAACACGCTCCGTACCTGAATTGGTTATTTTGCAAACCATTCGATCGGTCAAAATTCCTGAAGGTTTCCTTCTTAGGGTCGAAGCGCGATAAACCATTGATTGTACTTATCCAGAAATAGCCTTCTTTATCTTCAAGAATGCAGTAAGTCTGATTATCGGCAATGCCCTTTGTCTTATCAAAGGTTTTGACGATACCTTTGTGTTTATCAAACAGCGCCAATCCTTTATCCAACGTAGTAACCCAAAATCTGCCTGATAAATCCTCGTGCATCATCCTTGTGTTTACACGAAAATGACTGATCTCCTCAGATGTGGGGTTGTAAATAGCTAATTCATCATTTGTGCCAACCCATAAATCGTGCCCGGAATCTTCCTTTATCCATATCACAGGTTGATTCCAAACTATATTTTTATAATGAACAAATGAACGTGTTGAAGGCTCAAACCGGTCAAGGCCAACTTCGGTACCGATCCAGATATGATCTCTGCTGTCCATATAAATGGACCAGACTCTGTTGTCAGAAAGGCTTGATTTATCGTTGGGTTGATTTTTAAAATGCAATGCATGCCTGGTCTTATAATCTATAATATCTATCCCTCCCATAAATGTTCCGACCCATACGTTTCCCTTCCTGTCACCCATTAAAGCTTTCACACAGTTATTTGAAATACCATTTTGGCTGCCCCGTTTAATGTACGAGAAAGTGCCTTTCTCAGGGTCGTAAATATTAACCCCTCCGGTTTCGGTTCCAATCCATAATTTTCCGGAGGGATCCATCCAAAAGGTATAAATCTCGCTATTATTCAAATAATGATTGTCATTGGGAAGTGCATGAAAACACTTAAAAAACTGCCTTTCTTTTACGATATAACTTATTCCCCCTCTGGTTCCTATCCAAAAATCGCCCTTCGCATCCTGGTAAATATTCAGAACAGAATTATGGACAAGACTGTTTCTTTCGCGCTCATCGTGGTTAAAATAGGAAAAACTATGATTTTCTTTGGAATATAAATAGAGACCTCCCCTGGTCCCTATCCAGTAATAACCATTCTGATCCTTTACTATGGCTCTAACCGTATTACTTCTTTCATTGGAAGGATCAATAATCAGATGTTCGCTTTTAAATGTTAAGGGATCAATAATGGTAATTCCGTTTTTGTAAGTACCTAACCAGATCTTTGAATCAGTATTACAGAAGATGGCACATATCTCGTCAGATAAATCAGGAGTCAACCGGCTCAGATGATTTATTTTATTGGTCTTGAGATCTAATAAGTCTACGCCGGTAGTTGTACCAATCCATAATTTGTCCGCTCTGTCTATAAAAATGACTTTAACCTTATTGCTAATAACTGAGCTCGTATCATCGCTGTGTTGAAACAACCTTATTATTTTCCCGGAACGATCCAACTGGCATAATCCGTTGTCAGTGCCGAGCCATAGATACCCGTTTCGATCCTGCCGGATCATGTTTACGGTTTGATCCCGTAAATTAAAATCACCTTTGTTGCCGGAATATCTTTCGAAATTTTCTTTATCCCTGTTGAAGATGTAAATGCCTTTCTTTTCTGTACCAACCCAAAGCCTGCCTTCGTTATCTTCAAAAAGATTTCGGATCAATGTGGTCTCCAAACTTGCTGAATCGGAAGGATTATGGTCGAAGGTGGTGAACTTATATCCGTCAAATCGGTTCAATCCCTGGTAAGTACCAAACCACATCCAACCCTTTTTATCCTGAAAAATAAAATGGATAAGATTATTGGAGAGACCATTTTCAATGGTAAAATTTTCAAAATTAATGTGGTTGGGCTGACTCCGGATGACCGAACAAACAAATAAAAAAGCGAAAAAAGTAATACTCGCTTTTTTAATGAATAAGCTGAAGTAATAGAGTAGGTTCATCTTAGTTAGGAAGTTATTTCGGATCCAAAATTAGCGAAATATATTTTTCCCGGAACTTCAAAATTTATGGTTTGGATTCCTGCGCTAAAAACAGAAGAACTTTTTTCTTCACTTCAGTAGTTTTAAGAGTTATTTTTTGATTTCTCAAGTGCGAAATATCTGTTCCGTTATGATACTTTTGCCAAAGCCTTGATATCTCTTATTTCAAGGATTTGTTTTGAATAACCCTTTCGAACGCTGTTTATCATTGCTAATCCTACCTCTCGCATCGTACTTATTTGTCCGGGAAAAAGAACACGCCACACAGGATATAATCCTCCGATGATTTTGTAATAAGCTTTAATATTCTTCTGTCCGGGTGTTGGCTTCATAAAGCCTGGACGGAAATTGTATACACTTTTAAACTGTAATCGCATCAGGGCATTTTCGGTTCTGCCTTTTACGCGAGCCCACATTAATTTTCCTTTCTCGGTGCTGTCGGTAAGGCTGCCTGATACATAGTTGAAAATCATGTTCGGATTAAGACCTAACAGTTTTTCTGCAAAATGTAATGTTGTATCGTATGTAACCAGGCTGTAATCTGCTTCATTCATCCTTATCGAGCTCTTTCCGGCGCAGTAAAAACAGGCATCATAACCGGTCAGTTGATCTGTAAATTCATCCAAATGTAAAAAATTCGGTATGATACATTCTTTCAGCTTCGGATGTTTCAGTTCATACGGTCGGCGATTTACCATCAGTACCTGCTTAATGTCAGGATGCTCCAGGCATTCGAACAATACCCCTTCGCCAACCATCCCGGTAACGCCTGTAATAATTACTTTTAGTTCCATAGGTTATTATTTAGATTCAAAAGGAAGCATTTTTATGTAGTATGACAGATCTCCCGGGATTTTGTTCTTACCTTTCATTCCGGTTTCGGCCTGCTTTTTCTTCGTTTTCTGACCTGCTTGTCGATCTCTCTTTCATTTAATTCCTGCAACTGTATATTATGTGCTTCCAATACTTCATTAAGTTGTTCATCTGAAAGAGAAGCTATTAATTCATTTACTTTCGCGCTAAGTTCTTCATAATTTTGCTTTAGGATCTGATGTTCTTTCAAAATTTCCGGATTCTTTTTCAAAAAATCAATTACTCGCATAAACAGGCATATTTCAGCAATCTCTTCATCCGTAAGTTCCTGCTCCATAACTGTTAAATTATAAGATTCATTAATGTTTATCTGATAAATTTTTGATAACCTGAGATCGTTTTAATTGCATGAGTTCGTTTGGCTTTTCTAAGTTACAAAAAGTTCGTTTACTTTTCTCTGAGGAATCACAAAAATACAAACGACAGATATGTTTCAGGCAATATTCCGGGTGAAGAAAATAAATCCCCGAAAAAGGGGATTGGTGCACTCTTTTGATTCGTTTACTTTTGAGTCAATGTTTAGCTTAGAGAATCGGTAGTCAATGAATCCCTTTGTTGGTTTATCTCCTGAAGATTCGATGGAACTGAAAGGAGACAAGGGGGTTCTCAAAATAGTTAGCAATTAAAGAGCAAGAAGGAAAGACTGAAATAAGGCAATTTTCGCAAATTATATCAAAGCTGCATTTATACCTGTCCGGTAGAGTTTACCCTCCCGGCAGGTATATTACGGATCAGACGGAAAAGTCTGGGAGAAAAGAAATCACTTTCAATCCCTTGCAGATTCTTAAGATTACAACTATCCCAAAAGGGAATATCCTGCTGGTTATATTGAATTTAGAAAACCTTATTTGTATTTTAAACCTTCATAGAAAAATTTGCACAGCTTCTAAAAACTTTATTCCCTTTATGGCAACATCTTCATCACCGGATTGCT
>DATBXH010001141.1:0-4248 GCA_036514375.1 Bacteroidales bacterium
TTAAAGCAGCGGCCGGAGCATGTCCAATAGCGGTTGCTATACCTCTCGGGCCCTGATAATCCAAAGCGACAATTGCCAGATTATTTAACGGCAACTGCACTTCGCCCGTTGTTTGCTGAAGAGCAATCCGACCCGTTACCGATCGGTCTACCTTATTGGTAAGCCAATCCTTGCAGGCTACACCTTCCAACTGAAGTAAATTCTCAAGATATTCCGGTAGTTTATCGGCCTGATAAGATATTTCTGCGTATTGGGTATCCTGCGTTTCATCGCGCATGATTGTCTTTGGCGGATTACCAAACATATCCTCCAGTTTCAGGTCAATCGGCTTCGTATCTGTTTTGCGGTCGACAAACGTAAACTTCTCATCCCCGGTAATTTCGCCAATCACATACATTGGGGCACGCTCGCGTTCGGAGATATGTTTCAGGAGTTCGATATCCTTATCCTTCAACACCAAACCCATACGCTCCTGCGATTCATTACCAACAATCTCTTTGGCCGACAGTGTGGGGTCGCCGATAGGCAGCTGATCCGTATAAATAACCCCACCAGGCCCATCCACCAATTCGGACAGACAGTTCAGATGACCGCCTGCACCATGGTCGTGAATAGAAACCACAGGATTTACATCGGCCTCACTGAGAGCCCGGATAGCATTACTTACACGTTTCTGCATTTCCGGATTGGAACGTTGAACTGCATTAAGTTCAATAGCATTGGCATACTCGCCGGTATTCACTGATGAAACTGCACCCCCGCCCATACCGATCCGGTAATTATCGCCCCCAAGAAGTACCACCTTGTCGCCTTTAACCGGCAACGATTTCTGAGAATCGCGTTTTACCCCCCAGCCTACTCCGCCGGCAAGCATGATGACCTTATCAAAACCAAATTTCCTGGTTCCTTCCATATGTTCGAAGGTCATGACACTGCCGCAAATGAGAGGTTGGCCGAATTTATTACCAAAATCGCTGGCTCCGTTCGAAGCTTTAATCAGGATCTCTTCCGGTGTTTGATATAACCATTTGCGGGGTTCAAATTTCTTTTCCCAGGGGCGTCCGCCTTCCAGGCGAGGATACGATGTCATATACACCGCTGTACCTGCCATAGGAAAAGCACCCTTACCGCCACCAATCCGGTCGCGGATTTCGCCTCCCGTACCAGTGGCTGCACCATTAAAAGGTTCAACGGTGGTAGGAAAGTTATGCGTTTCGGCTTTGATCGAAATCACACTCTCTACATCTTTCACCTCAAAATAATCAGGTTTGTCCTGAGTTTTAGGGGCAAACATGCTAACCACGGGCCCCTGCAGAAAGGCACAATTATCACTATAAGCCGATACCACCCTGTTCTGATGGGTTTTGGTGGTAAGCTTGATAAGTTGGAACAATGTCATTGGCTTTTCCTCACCATCGATGATAAATGTTCCGTTAAATATTTTGTGACGACAATGTTCCGAGTTTACCTGTGAGAATCCAAATACTTCGGAGTCTGTCAGTTTTCGTCCCAATTTGTGGCTAAGTGACTTAAGGTAAGCTATCTCATCGGAATTCAAAGCCAATCCTTCTTTCTCATTATAGCTTTCCAAATCATCAATATAAATAATCGGGTCAGGTTGTTTATGAATGGTAAAGATTTCCTGGGTGAGGTTCTCATAAAAAGCTTTGAGCATCCGGTCGAACGAAACATTTTTTGACTCCACTGCAAAAAACTCCTCAATTCGTTCAATTCCAACGATACCCATATTTTGAGTAATTTCAACCGCATTGGTACTCCACGGAGTAATCATTTCAACACGCGGACCAATAAAAAATCCGTCAATACGTTCGCTTTTTATCAGCCTTCCATCGCTAAAAAGCCATTCTAACTTTGTGATATCCTGATCCGAAAGGGGTTGTTTTACTTTAACTGCATAAATTTGTTTCTCAGCACCCTCAAAAAATAATATCATTGGTTTTGAAGTATTTAATTTTCGGCCCAAAGTTAAGAAAAAGACAGGTATAATTTGAGAAAATAAATACCTCTGTTATTTCGAAGTTTTGTGTATTTTTGATAGGTTAAACTAGGATTCCGCCATAGAAAAATATAATTGCGGAACGATTTAGAAAACCTCAGAATGATTTTCTAAATCAGGATGAGATTGAAAATAAGCTCCGTTTCAAATCTGAAAGCTTTTAACTAAAATCGTTTGTAATAATTTTTAAGAAGTGATTAAACTTATTCGCATTTAAAGAGTCAAAGCAGCAAAAAAAGACAATGAATCAACTATGTTTTATAAAAAACATACACTTGCATGAACGCAAGATGCATGCTGATTCCGGGATAATACGACGCATGCAGTCATTTACGAATAATCTGATACGAATGAATCTTACAAAGTATCTGGCTATTCTCCTTGTATTTATTTTAGGCACATTATCGCTTAAGGCGCAGAACACGGAGAACGTAGCCACACCGAAGGACAAAAAAAAGATTGAACTTCGCCCCAGTAGCAGGGATTATGGCCCCGTAGTGCGCGATAACTCCGGGCAAAGGATTGACAGGGACAGGGACAAAAACAAATTCGTGAAGAAACGTCCTGTGGTAAAACGTAAACTCACGAAACCTGACAATCAAAAAGAAATTAAAAGAGATCAGCGACTTTTGCGACGTCAACGGGTGCTTCAGCGAAGATCACTAAACAGATAGGCTCAGCCTGGCCCCTTTGACCTTAACTTAATTTGATTATTATGCAACGAATCATATTACTTGTCATCCTACTTTCAAACCTTAACAATTCCTTTTCGCAGAAAACAGTGGCGGATTTGCTGAAATCCGGAAATGAGAAGCAAGCTGCGCATCAACTGAAAGAAGCGATTACTGACTTTTCGGATGCGCTGAAGCTGGAACCGGGCAATACCGACGCTTATTATTTCAGGGCAAATGCCTATTTCGGACTAAAAGAATTCAAACCGGCCATTAACGATTATACCGAATGTTTAAAATATAAGCCAAATCACATCGATGCATTGTATAACCGTGCCAATGCATATTATGAAACAGAAGAATTTGAAAAGGCTATCGATGATTTTACGGCAACACTAAAGCTCGACTCTACTTTTGCGGACAGTTATTTCGACAGAGGCAATACCTATTATAAAATTGGAAAAAACAAAGAGGCCATCAGCGATATTACGCATGGATTGAGACTGAAACCCGACAATGCAGATGGTTATTACGATCGTGCCAATGCGAAATTTCAGTTAAATGCTTACAACGAAGCAGTGAGCGATTACTCCAAAGCTATCGAATTAAGTCCCAATATTAATGATTATTACTTTAACCGGGCCATTGCCGAGTTCAACCTCGAAATGAACGCGGAAGGTTGTAGGGACCTTGAAAAAGCCAAAGAACTTGGCGATTCGGAAGCCAAAGATTACCAGAAAGAATTCTGTAAATAGTTACCAATCGAACGTGTAGTTTATGCCGGCGCTGAAGTAAGTAGTCCAGGCGTTTCCAAAGATTTTGGGCTGATTATATGGCTTAAACATAGAGAGGCTTATGTTAGCTGAAAAATTTCCAAAATAATAATAGACCGGCAATGTAAACCCTAAACTGCTAGTCTTTAATTGCTTTTTGTTCGAAAATAAATCCGAAAGAACCAGATTCCCATCCACCGATAGCTGATTAATCCTCCGCTGAATGTATGCATACATCAGCATTTTTTCCCAAAGCTTCCGTATTAAAGGCTTGGTTTTTGTTTTCAGGTCATCCAGGAGATCGTTCATGGTGGCATCCGGGTAACGGTTGGCATATGCTTCCAAAAATTTATAATGGCCCGAGATGTATCTGTAGTAATTGATATCACTAAAATTAATTTCTACCGATGGCTGAATGATGAGACTATTCCCCTTGTGAAGAAAATTATCAAACGTTATGGTAGCATTGGTCAGCCCGGTAAGCATGAACTCGTCGTAATCGCCCCAGAAGTATTTTGCCGACAAATCGGTACTCCACCATTTAACCTCGCTGGCAAGGCCAAGCTGAACATAGTCGCTGTAACTTCGTTTGAGAACGCCAGAATTGCTGCTATAGAAGAAATGCGTATACATGGGTGACACGCTAAACACTGATCCTAATTTCCATAAATAACTTCCCTGCAAATCTAGCTCAGAGGTTGTTTCTGTTCCCGAAACATCGGAGTTTCCAATAAAAAAGCCTGTGGCACCCACTGCAAATCCTGATTTATGATAATATATGGCACTG
>DATBXH010001142.1:0-2284 GCA_036514375.1 Bacteroidales bacterium
ATTCTTTGTCAGCTTCAAGTTCCGCAGGCACAGGTCTATATCGAAAAATATCCTTCAAGAGTTGTTCCTCTTCCAGCGAAGATACTCCCTCATAATATTTCTCCAGTAGTTTTTTTATCTCGTTCAGTTCCATATTCATGAACTTTAGTTAATTCTTGTCTCACTTGTTTTCGCGCTCTCGAAAGATTCACGCGAATATAATTCATATCGAGTCCGGTTATCTCCTGAATTTCTTCAAAACTATATTGTTCAATGTCGCGCATGACAATCATACTTTTTTGTTGTTCAGGTAGATTATCAATAATCAGTTTCACATAGGAAACACTGTCTTGATTTTCACTGATCTGGTGAGGATTCTCGTGCACTGATTCACGACTGGTCAAATTGGGCAAATGGTCCTCCAGGGAAACGGTATGCCTTGATTTTAACCTGTCCAGGCAGTGATTTTTTGTTACCGTGGTTGCAAAAGCTTCCACATTGTTAATTTCAACAAGTTTTTGTCGCATGCCCCAAAGCTTGATGTAAACTTCCTGAACAGCATCTTCGGCCTCCTGGATATTCCCAAGAAAACGGAAAGAAAGCCTCAGTAGCTTCTGATTTACAGGAAGTACTTTTTGTTTAAATTCTTCAGCGTTCATGCGAAATTTTGAATGCAGCCCCTGCCCTGATCAAAGCAGGGGCTATATATTTTACTTTTTATTTAGTTTTGCTAAATACTCGAACCCGTTCATTTTCATGCAGCCAGAGAGCTTTCCAAGTTCTTTTGGATCGATACTGCCAACGATACTTATGAGCACAGGATCGTTTCCTCCTGTTACCAGGAGTAAGAACTCAGTAATTTTTCCCTGATTCTCTTTCAAAAGCATTCGTACATTGTTATCTTTTTCCTTCACCATCATCAGTTCTTTGTAATCGCTCACATTGAGCGATTTAACCATGGAATCAAAAGCGACCTTATCCTCAGGTTTAGCTTTCTCAAATGTAAGTATCTTAACACCGCCTATTTGTCCGAAAAGATCTTTAGCTTTAACATCGCTTGAGTCCATCTGGGTGGCAAGTTTCATAAGATCCTTACTGATATTTACAGTAGTTACACCGTCCTTACCATCAAATTTATTGAAAATGTCATCGATAGCCTTATTTTGGGATTTACAGGGTATCGACAGGATTAAAAGAAATGCATAAAGAAATATTGTTTTCATGATATAAGATTTTAATGTGATACAATTTGTTTTAAAATCCGACGTCGATCTGTGCGCTACAAAATCAAGACGACAATATCAAAAAAACATTACAGTGATACTAAAAAAATTTTTTAACCTTCTCCATGAAATACTCAGGTGGGCGGCGTGGTTTTCGAGTTTTGGCGTCCGTAAAAACAAGCGTTGTTTCACCGAAATTCAGTTTTTCTCCTTTTTCATTAAAAATTTCGTACTCGAATCGTATTCTCGCAGCCGGAAGTTCTATCAAAGAGGTTTTAATCGTAAGCAAATCGTCATAAAATGCAGCTGAAAGATAATTTGATTGCAGATTGATGACCGGCAGAATAATGCCATCGTCCTCCATTTCTTTATAAGTTAAACCAAGGGCACGGAGCATCTCCGTTCTGCCAACCTCATAATACAACGGGTAATTTCCATAATAAGCATAACCCATCCGGTCACTTTCGCCATATCTAACCCTTACCTTTGATTCCGTGACATACATATTTTTATTATCCTAAAGTTTAAAACTCTAAGATATATTAGTTTGTATTAATGAACAACAAAAAAGCAGAAACCGTTTATTCTAAGCAGCTATAAACACTTAGCTTTTAACTTGAAGAATAAAGAAAGTAACTGTAAATAAAAAGTAGTAATTTTAAGCCTAAAGAAAACAAGTATGAATAACCGTTCGGGACTTATATTAATCATTTTTGGTGCGTCAGGTGATTTAACCATGAGGAAGCTTATTCCTGCCCTTTGCGATTTGAAAAATCAAAATCTGTTACCTGAAAAATTCGCTGTTCTTGGAGTTGGGCGTACTGAAATGGATGACAATTCTTTTCGTGATAAGATGAAAGAGGGAATCCGACATTTCCTGGCAAATACACCGTGTGGTGTTCAGGACGACCATCAAAACGAGTTTGTAGGCCTCTTGCATTATATTTCTATTAATACTTCTGATAATAACGATTATGTAATACTAAAACAACGAATTACAGAGTTAAATGACCAATTCCACACAAATGAGAATTATTTATTCTATCTGGCAACGCCACCCAATCTTTACGAGACCATTATTG
>DATBXH010001143.1:0-4154 GCA_036514375.1 Bacteroidales bacterium
AGGTATTTTAAATTCACTTCAATCAATCGCATTGCAGACACCAACAAGTTCCGGTAAAACTGCAATTTGCGAGTTACTGATTTACAATGAGTATATGAATAACCCAAATTGTAAGATACTTTACTTGGCTCCATTTAGAGCATTAGCAGCAGAACTTAGACAATCTTTTGGGAGGAACCTGTCACGACTTGGAATTAGTTCAAAAACAATTTATGGTGGTAACATCCCTACAGGGGCTGAAAAAGAATTGATTCAAAATGTAACATTACTTATTGCTACACCTGAGAAATTCATGGCATTAGAAAATTCCATTTCTGATTTTCTCAGAGATTTTACAATGATAATTTGTGATGAAGGGCATTTGCTTGATGATGGAAACAGAGGACTTAACTACGAATTGCTTCTTTCTAGACTTAAAAGAGAAAAAGAAGTTGTAAGGAAATTCGTTTTCATTTCTGCTATCATCCCAAACATTGACAAAATAAATGAATGGCTTGGAGGAACAGAACAAACTGTAGTTCGTTCCACATACAGATCAACGGAAATTGAATATGGTTTTCTTAGACCATTTGATGAAACCTCCACAAACTTTTTTCTTGATGTTAATCCTTTCAAGAATGTCCCGCAAAATTATAAGTTAAATAAATTTCTAACTGAAATTGATTTTACCTACACTCAACAACTTAAAACAAAAACAAAACAAAAAATTTACAAATTTTCTTCGGGAAATGCTAAATCAGTGGCAATCGCTTTGAAATCTCTTAACTCTGGCAGTGTTGCATTGTTTACCCCAACAAAAGGTGGTGCTACTGGTGTTTTAGCACTCGCAAACGAATTAGTATCCCAATTAAAAGTGGGCCTTCCACTTCCTAAACCTAGAAATTTCACAAAGAATGGAAGCAACATTCAGTCCTACTTAAAGGAATACTTTAATGTAATATTTGGGAGTAATTACCTTTTAACCAAAATTACGGAACAATGTGCTCTATTTCATCATGGAGATTTACCTCAATATGTAAGGGAAATTATAGAGGAAGTTATTAGAAGGGAAGAAATCAAACTAATAATATGCACAAATACAATTGCTGAAGGGGTAAACTTACCAATAAGAACAATAGTAATTAATTCCGCCAGGAGATTTGATGAAGATTTACAAAGATTAGAGCCACTTGATAAAAGAGATTTAAAAAATTTATTTGGGAGAGCCGGTAGGGCTGGTAAAGAAACAAAAGGTATTATCATTGTTACAAACCCAAATGATTTTGGAATAATTGAGAAAGTAATAAAAGAACAAAACATTGAAAACGTTGACGGACACTTATTTTTTATAATTAGTCAAATCTCAAAAGTTATAGTTGAAAGAAGATTGACTTTGACTAATGAAATTCTTGAGGGACAAGATGAGAAATTTAAAGAATTAATTGACTCAATTGATATTTCTATTATTGATTTACTTGCAGAAGAAATTGAACCAGATGAACTTCAACAAACAATTCAAAATCTAATAAATGAAACTTTTGCAAAGTTTCAATCGAACGATTCACAAATTGAAACTCTAAATACATTAATAAATCTAAGAGGAGAAAAGATAAGACCTTTCATTATAAGCAATGAATACAAATATATAAAACAAAGCGGTTCAACAATACGTGGTTACAATGAAATAAAAGACAACCTTGACTTGGAGAATTCCTTTTGGCAAGAACTTACTGACCCATTAAATGACATGTGGCTCAAATTTTTAATTGACGATAAAATTTCAAAACTCTCTGTAGTTACATATAAACTCTCTGTATTTAACAAAAGAAATAAGACGGCACTCACTTTTAAAGAAATAAAGCAAGCAATAAAACTTTGGATTGATGGTAAATGGTTCGAAGAAATATCATTAGTATGCTCAAACGATATTGACATAACGTTACGACTAATAAATTCACTTATTGGTTATCAAATTCAAAGTGCTGCTGCTTCGATAATTAGGAATATCGAAATGAGATTTGAGGATGATGATGAAAAGACAATTTCGCAAACAGTTCTTAATTTTCCGCAGTATTTACTTTACGGATTGAATTCACCATTACAACTTGACTTAATTGAAATCGGTTTTAGTGAACGAATTGGAATTATTGAGTTATCAAGACTACTTTCTGAAAAAGAATATGAATATACAGAATTAATTGGATTAAAAAATTACTTGAGAACAAACAGAGAACAACTTTTAGAGATATTGAAAGAAAGAATTCCGAAAATTGCATTTGATAAAACAAGTGAATCATTTAGGTTTCTTACATTTCGTAATATGAATTAGACTAATGAAAAGAACGGCAGCAGGTAACACTCGGTGCTATAGCCAATAAGGGTTTCAGTGGTATGCGAAGTTCATCACCTTCATCAATATTTCGTCTCGGTTGATGGGAACGTCGCTCCTCAATCCCTTACTGGTCATACCGCAGCCGTTGGGTGACACCTAAAAATGCTTCGAACAGATAGGGATTAAGCAAATGATTGACTTTAAAACGATAGATAACTTTAAACCTGGATTAATACAAAATCTTTTAAAAAAGAGTTATGCTGGATTGATTGAATGTTTTCCGGATGATAAAGAAAAATTTTATAAGCAATGGGAGCAAGAAGACAATAATGTTTTCAATAATCCAAATACAATTGGGAAATGCGTGTTATTTGCTTGTTTAGAAGGTTTACCCATTGGATATTGCAGTTGGGATGATAGACAAAATCCCATTGGTATTGTCGGGCAAAATTGCATATTACCGGAATATCAGAGACAAGGATTTGGAAGTAGACAAATTGAATTGATGATAGAAATATTTAAGGGAAGAAAATTTACAGAGATAACTGTAATTACTGGAGACCATGAGTTTTTTAAACCCGCTCAAAGGCTTTATGAGAAATGTGGTTTCATGGAGCGACAAAGATTCAATGGAGATTTGTTTAAACGAATTGAGCTTTATAAATTATTATAAAATTAAGTGAATGAATGATAGTAAACCATTAACTATGAAAAGGATTTCTTCACAAACAACATTTCTCTACCAGATTATATTCCCTATTTTTTTTGGAGTTTTTCTTCTGGTGATAATAAAACTAATGTTTACAATTCCATTTATGATTGTGATTGGTTTTATCTATATCATTGTTTATATCTGGATAGTTCCAATGTTTGTAAAATTAAAAGATGTTTGGCTTGATAATGATTGTTTGTTGATAGCTGATGTGTCAGGCAAAAAGACAACCATAAATAAAAAAGATATTACCAAAATCAGCCAGAATGCTTCGATGATTACCCCAAGATTAGTTATAATAAATTTAAAATCAGAGAACACAGAACAGGTATTTAGATTTATTCCTTCCGGTGGATACTGGATATTTTGGCAACATGAAATTGTTAAAGAATTAGATAACTGGCGCTTAAAAGATTAATTTCCTATATTGATTTTGGACTTTTATTCTAAAATAAAATATAAAGCAATGAGAAATTTAAGAATACTAATCAGCAATACCACCAGAATATTTATTGGCGTTGTTATATTAACTATGATTTCTTGCAAAATGGTTCGATGTCAGGATAATTGGGAAATATCCTCTCTCTATGAACAGCAGATAAATTCAACTACTTTATCTCAATTGGATAAGTATATAAATGCTAATTTACCACACTTGCAAAGTCTTCTTATTGCCAGACACGGAAAACTTGTTTTTGAACAATATTATCACGGAGGCTCAAAAACTGAGATGCATAATATGCAATCCATTACAAAAAGTATAACAAGCGCATTAGTTGGTATTGCTTTAAAAAAGAATTATATAAAGACTACAGACCAAAGAATTATTGATTTTTTCCCCGAAGCTACTGCCGATACCTCAATCGATAAACGAATTAAAAATATAACAATAAATCATTTATTAACAATGTCATCAGGGATAGTTGAGGGAAAAGCAGGCTGGGATAAAGATGATAATCCTTTTAGAACAGCCTTACAGCAACATTTAAAATCTGACCCAGGAACTCAATTTAATTATAGCAGCCTTGCAGCTCATGTTTTTACGGGTATCTTATTTAGAGCAACCAAAGAGTCTTTATATGATTTTGCTAATAAAGAATTATTTCAACCATTGGGTATAGAAAAAGTGAT
>DATBXH010001144.1:0-3846 GCA_036514375.1 Bacteroidales bacterium
TTTTTCTTATAAGAAAAATGATTTCGCTAATAAGAAATGAAGTTTTTCTTATAAGAAATGTGATTACTCTTATAAGAAAAATGGTTTCTCTTATAAGAAATGCGACTACTCTTATAAGAAATGTAATTTTTCTTATAAGAAAAATAGTTTCTCTAATAAGAAATGCGACTTTTCTTATAAGAAATGTGACTACTCTTATAAGAAAAATGGTTTTTCTTATAAGAAATACGATTACTCTACTTAGAAGACTGACGGGGTTGGATTCAAACACGACGGGTCGGATGTTTAACCCTGAGAGAGTCCAAAAAGATTGATTTTTTGTAATCTTTCAATGCAGAGATATGAACTATTTTCAAAATGAATAGCACATTCTCATTTTGAGAATCATACCCCTAAAAAATCTATACCAATAAATTAGAAAAAAATAAAAATCAAACGTTTATAATTCATCACATAAAATTTCCGTTTTGGCATCAAAATGGTAGAATAGTGATCAAAGTTTTGAAATAAAGCATTCTGAGAATTTAAATACACTTTTTGAGAACTCTCGGTCAAATACCGTTTTATATGTCGTTTGAAAAAACATAAACCCATGAAAAAGCGTGAAATAGATTTACTCATCATTGAGGACAATGAAGCCTTTAGTTTATTGCTGGAAAGAGAGTTGGCCAATTACTTAAATCAAAGACAGATAAAGGAAAAGTTCCGTATCAATATGCTTACTTTTCTCAGTTCGGACGAATGTCTTCAGGCCATACGAAAAAGTCCGCCTAACAAGGATACCATCTCTTTCATCGATTTTTATCTTGGAGAGGCTATCAATGGGCTTCATGTACTAAAATTGTTACACGAAAGACAAAAAAACATACAGGTCGTTATGATGTCAAAGTCGCCCCATGTGAAAGACAAAATACAAAATCTTACCATGGATAATTTAAACCTTCATTTTATTGTGAAAGATGAATATACGCCTGTTATGTGCAAAATGCTGCTGGAAACTTTTCTGGAAAGTCTTTAATTCCGCATGCTTATGAAGAAAATATCACTTCAGGTAAAAGTGGGACTCCTGATGTCTATTGCTTCCATTTTGGTGATAGCCGCGGGAATTCTGTCACATAAAAGCCTGTCATCCATCGTTTCTCTTATTTACGGTAATTCCAAACCGGATTATCGCCTTTATACCTTAAAATCAATATCGTCCGATCTCGAGAAAGCGGAGAACAGTGTAAGGATCTACACCATAACCCAGGACGAAACCCTGCTGAGACCATATTATAACACAATTTCAACATTAGATGATAAAATAAATAAATTAAGCGCCGACAGTAAAACTGATCCTGAGTTACTTTCTAAAATTGATACTATTAGCCACCTTATCGAAAATAAATTTGTGGCTTGGGGCCAGATGCTCCGCATTTATAATAACGGAAACATTGAAATTGCCCTGAAAAAGCTATCCGACGAAATATCCAGTAAACCCGACAATGAAAACAACCTGTTTAAACGTTTTATTAAACAGCATGAGACCGAGAATCTTAATAATGCGAAGATTGCCCAACAAATCGTTGACATTGAAAAAATAAACAGGAATAAAAAAATACAGATCAAAAATAAAGAAATACAACTTGCCAAAACGAACAATGAAATAACAAGTATGCTTTACTCGATCATTGAACAGATTGAAAATATTGAACTGAAAAAAATAAAGCATAAGGCAATTGTCGCAAATTATATGGCAAACAGAACATATCGTTTGCTTACCATATTTTCGATTGCAGTTACTATGTTAACGTTACTGGTTTTGTTTATTATAGCAAGGTATGTACGAAAGGCTCATGCTTACCAAAAAGCTCTGGAACAATCCAAGGCAGAAGCAGAGAACCTGGCCAGAGCCAAAGAACTATTCATGGCAAATGTCAGCCATGAAATTCGTACTCCTTTAAACGCCATGACCGGTTTTTTAGAGCAAACACTTAACGAACCACTTCAGCATGAACTTCGTGAAAAATTAACTATTGTTAAATCTTCCTCAGATCATCTGGTCCGCATTATCTCTGATATCCTGGATTTCAGCAAACTACAATCTAATAAAATGAACCTGGAACAGGTACCTTTTAGTATCAACGCCGTTCTGCAGGAGATGTATGTTTTATTCGAAAACAGTGCTGAGCAAAGCAACAATCAACTAATCTATGAAAAACCAAAAGATGAAATACCTGTTGTGGCTGGGGACTCACACCGCCTTCGTCAAATTCTCTATAACCTGCTCAGTAATGCAGTAAAATTTACCAGTAACGGAAAAATAAAGCTTTGGGCTGAGGTGTTGAGCTCTTCAAATCAGAAACTCCGGATATCCATAAATGTGGAAGATACAGGTATCGGTATACCGGAAGAAAAATTAAACAAGATCTTCGATGATTTTTCACAATCCGGCCCCGAAATAACCCGTAAATATGGAGGTACAGGTCTGGGGCTTTCCATCGTTAAAAAGTTAGTAGAATTACACCACGGCTCCGTACAGGTAAAATCTACGGTAAACAAAGGGTCGTTATTTACCTGTAACCTGGAATATGAGCTGGGAGACCCTGATAAAATGGAACAAGCCGTAAATCATGAATTAATCATCCCACATGAAGTTAAGAACCTGAATGTATTGCTTGTTGATGACGAAGAGTATAACAGGAAACTTATGCAAGCCATACTTAAAAAGTGGAACGTGAATGCAACAGAAGCCGTGAATGGACTGGATGCAATAGAATTAATAAAATCACAGCGTATCGATTTGGTTTTGATGGATTCCAGAATGCCGGTTTTGGATGGGGTTAAAGCCACCACGTTTATCCGAAATAATCTTGACTATTCAAGAGCAAACATACCAATAATTATTGTATCGGCAGCTGTTTATGAAGCTGACATGGAAAGATACAGATCGTCGGGTGCCAATGAGGTTCTGGAAAAACCTTTCACCGAACAAAATTTGCTAAAAACGATTCTATCTGTACTTAAATCAACATCTTCAGTGTTAAATAACTCCAGGGAAGATCTGATAGATTCAAATTCCGAACCAAATTTTAACGAACTATACCGCTTAATTGGCAATGACAAAAAATTCATCCGCGAGATGCTCTTAAAGTTTATTGAAACAACAACGAATGGTCTTCAATCGATGAAAGAAAACCTGCAGGCAGGTAATGTTCTGCAAATAAAGGAACTCGCCCATAAATTATCGTCACCCTGCAGGCATTTAAACGCTTTGAAATTGCTGAACTTCCTGAAAGAAATAGAAAACATAACGGATGAGTATTCTGCCTCCCAAATACAGACTTTATTTGAAGAAACCGAAAACGAATTCGAAAATATAAAACAACGTATTACTGACCATATCAAATCTTTAGGATAAGCATGTACCATGAACTAACGCTCATTCTTACTTGTTTACTGAGGTATGATAAACGCCCCTCACTCTCAATGAACCTGTTTATACGTAAATTATGGAACAGAAACCTTTCAAAATATTTGTGGTAGAGGACAACGAATGGTACAACCGTTTTCTGGTTTATAATCTTTCGCTTATACCCGAATATGAAGTAACAAGTTTTTTCAATGGAAAGGATTGTCTGAATCATTTGAACGATGATCCCGACGTCATTACCCTTGATTATAGACTCCCGGACATAAGTGGTCTGGAAGTTCTGTCTCAAATAAAAAAGGAAAATTCTGACATACAGGTGCTATTAATTTCGGAACAGGATGATATTCAAGTTGTGCTCGAACTCCTTAAGCTAGGTGCTTATGATTATATCATTAAGACAAATGATATAAAAGAACGCCTTATTAATACAGTAA
>DATBXH010001145.1:0-2954 GCA_036514375.1 Bacteroidales bacterium
TTTTCAATATAATCTGCGGTAATTTCAAATGGATGAGAAATACCCGGAATAGTCAAAGTTCCCACAAATTTCTTGTGATCAGCCAAAAATTTTGATATTTCAGCATCAGTTGCCGATTTACCAATGTAATCAGCCACATCAAGAGTAAAGAAATTGCTACTGCTAAGGAATTTGTCAACATTATTAAGGTTAATGTGATCGGCGTCCACAAAATACTCGCCCTTAAAACCAAGTACCTTAACGGCAGCATCGGCCTCCTTACGGGTATCTTCGGGTACTGTATGCACATAGGTGTGTTCACGGTTTGATTTGTTCCAAACCGGAGAAATATCAATTCCCAATTCACTCTTAGCCTTCATGATGGCAGCTAGTTGAGCCTCGCCCTGATGTGAGAAGCGGTCTCCAATTCCGATAGAATATTTTCCTAATTTCATGGTAGAATGTTTATGTAAATTATTTACGTGTTCGCACACGAAATTAGTCTAATTTTTGTTTTCAGGAAAAAAAATCCTTTATAAATTTGCCCCGATTTTCATTCGTGTGCGTACACGGTTCATTATCACGGTAATCATCGAGACTTATAATAAAATAAGGATTAAGGATATAGCTATACTTGCCGGCGTTTCGGCAGGTACGGTAGACCGTGTAATCCATAACAGAGGGCAGGTTTCCGAGGAAAATAAGGCGAAAATTCTTAAAATCATTGAAGAACTTAATTATAAACCTAATTTACTTGCCCGTTCCCTTGCATCAAAACGTAATTATCTGATTGTAACTATTCTGCCTGAATCAAAAGATAATACAGGGTACTGGGCAGCTCCCACCACTGGCATTCAGAAAGGATGGAAGGAAATTGCTGACCACAATGTCAGACTTATAAATCTCTTCTATGATCAATATAACGTAAAATCATTTCAGCAAAAATTTACCGAACTACTCGCTTATAAGCCTGATGCTGTGCTTATAGCTCCAGTTTTTAGGACCACAACCATTCAATTGGTACACACCCTTGATGAGCAGAACATACCATATATATTTATTGATTCTAACATTGAAGGGGTAAATAATCTTGCCTACTTTGGGCAGCATTCGTATCAAAGCGGATTTCTGGCTGCAAGACTTCTTCAACTGGGATTACCGGAAAATGCTAAAATTGCTGTAATTACACCAATAAAAAAATATATATCGAACCAGACGCGAAGTCGGATAGAAGGCTTCAATGCATTTTTTGAACAGGAAGGGCTGCAAGAAAAATACACTTTTCTGAATTTTGAATATGATATTGAAAATCAAGAAAGAAGTAATCATAGGCTTGAATTATTTTTTAGGGAAAACCCGCAGATAGAAGCTGTGGCTGTATTTAATTCAAGGGTTTATGAAATTGCCATAATTCTGGAAAAACTGAAGCTAAAAAAAATCCGGCTCATTGGATATGATTTGTTAAAAGAAAATGCCGATTATTTGCGAAAAGGTATTGTTACTTTCCTTCTTGCTCAACGCCCGGAGGAACAAGGATACCAGGGCATTCTAACTCTTTTTAATTACCTCGCCCTGAAGCAAAATGTAAACAAAATCCAATATGTTCCCATTGATATCTTAACCAAAGAAAATATAGATTATTATATAAATTTCAATAAGTAGTAGTTTAGTAGTATAGCAATGAGATTAAATAAAGATGTAGTAATGGATTATCAGGTATATCCTGAAAGGGTAATCCAGTTTGGTGAAGGAAATTTCCTGCGTGCATTTGTTGACTGGATGATACATGAGATGAATGAAAAGGCGGATTTTAATACCAGCGCAGTTTTGGTTCAACCAATTGAAAATGGAATGGTAGAGACTATTAATGAACAGGATGGTCTTTATACTTTAGTGTTAAAAGGGCTTCGCAACAGCATGCCGATACGTGAAACCGAGCTTATTCAATCGGTATCAAGAGGGATAAATCCATACAAAGATTTTAGCGCCTATCTAAAATTGGCAGAAAATCCTTCAATGCGATTTATTGTATCAAACACAACCGAGGCAGGCATCGCCTTTAGCGCTAATGATAGAATGGAGATGGAACCTCCCAAAACATTCCCCGGAAAACTTACAGTCCTGCTTTATCATCGTTTTAAAATGTTTGGCAGCGATGCATCAAAGGGTTTTATTATCCTGCCTTGCGAATTAATTGATCGCAATGGCGATAACCTAAAAAAATGTGTACTTCAGTATTGCCAGTTATGGAATCTTAGTAGTGAATTCGTAGCATGGATAAATGATGCCAATGTGTTCTGCAATACTCTTGTGGACCGCATCGTACCAGGCTATCCTGCCGAAACGGCAAAAGAAATTGAACTTTTCACAAAGTATGAGGATAAACTAATCGTTGAAGGAGAACCATTTCATCTTTGGGTGATTGAGGGCCCGGCCTGGATTCAGAACGAAATCCCGGCACACAAATGTGACCTTAATGTATTGTTCGTAAATGATATGACTCCGTATCGTACCCGCAAAGTACGAATTCTTAATGGAGCTCATACGGTATTAACACCAGTGGCATATCTTTCGGGTATCGAAACCGTCCGGGAAGGTGTTGAAGATAAACTGGTCGGGGAATATTTAAAACAAACGCTGAATTCGGAAATTATTCCAACACTGGATCTTCCCAAAGAAGAACTGATTGCCTTTGCTGAAAGTGTTGATGAACGCTTTCGTAATCCGTATATCAGGCATTCATTGATGAGCATTGCTCTCAATTCTGTTTCGAAATTTAAAGCGAGAGTTTTACCTTCTATTACTGAATATTACAAACGTAAAGAAACCATACCATCCGGATTGAGCTTTGCCTTTGCAGCTCTTATCGCCTTCTATCGTGGTAAAAATGGAGATCAAACGATCAATCTGAAAGATGAAGATTATGTACTGTCACTTTTTAACACACTCTGGGGCAAATATGATGAAACGACAAT
>DATBXH010001146.1:0-2416 GCA_036514375.1 Bacteroidales bacterium
GGAATCCATTCTCTGTGCCCTCCGTGTCCTCTTCTCTTTCACTTTATTTGGGGTAACACTTTGTAAGTTAATTCCAATACCATATGGAAGGGTATATATTATTTTCTCTGTGTTTAAAACATTATCCAAATCCCTTTCCTACATCCAAAAGTACCTTTCGTACATCGCCGGTGACCTCAGGATAAGATTCTGTCCATTTGCTTGACGGTCTGACAGGTTACTATTAATTTGGCGGTACTTATGCAATTAAAAAATAAAACATATGGAAGTTGGTTTTTGAAGACGTACATCTTCGCACCGGAAGATGTACGTCTCTGAACGGCAAGATGTACGTCATCAAAAACTAGGATGAGCATCTTTAAAATGAAGCCCGATATCTCTCTGAAATAGAGATGATTATTTTACTAAAATTAGTTATTAATTAAAAATTTAAAAGTATGGCATTACAGTTTAATCCGGTGGAGAGGACGAATCCGATCACCAAAGTAAAGAAATGGTATGCCGCTCCCAGACAGACCGGCAGACGCGACTTAAAGTCGATGAGTAGAGATTTGGCAGACACCTCGTCGTTATCGGCGGGTGATGTTCAGAATGTGATTGCAAACCTAATAGACCAGATGCCTAAATGGCTGATGGAAGGTATAAGTGTAAGGCTCGATGGTTTCGGATCGTTCCGGCTCTCATTCTCGAGCGATGGAGTGGCAACAAAGGATGCGGTAACAGCCAATCAGATCAAAGATATCCGCCTCATTTTCGAAGCCGACAATAAGATTAAAACCCGTATTCAGGATACCAAAGTCAATCCGGCTATTTAATCGAATTAGGTAGTAAAGGCGGAAAAGTGCAAAGGCCGCAGGGAATCGGGCTCCTGCGGCCTTTGTGATTTTAAATAGTCGATAATTAGTAGTACTTAGTGCTTAGTGCTTAGTGCCTTTCTTCCTAATCTTCAAATCTTCAAATCTTCAAATTTGTATACCTATTGACAATCCATGTTGTGCTTAAACCTCGTATTATGTTAAACCTTAAGAATTTTGAGTACGTTAGTTTACGGCGTTGATTAGCAGTCAGTACCACCAATCAACCTGTCGCAGTAACCATTTCGCATTCGCGAAGTATTCAATATAAAGTAACGTTTATAAACGCTGTATGAGGTTGGGAAAGGACGAGTGTGCAGGTAATTCATATACTTGGTATTAATTGCCTATGATTTAAATAATTAAAAATAACAAAGTATTCTCCAGGTGCAACAAAATGCCGTATTTTGTGTCTTTATTAACGCTTACAAAAAACCTATGAAACATCTTATGCTTGGTCTGTTCATGACTACGTTGGCATTCAATACCTTTTCGCAGACCATTGAAAAAAAAACATGCCGGACAGCTTTTACAAAGACAGCACCCGTGATTGACGGACTGATGAATGATTCGTGCTGGAACCTTGTGGAATGGGGGAGCGGATTTATTCAAAGTGTGCCCACGGAGAACAAACCTCCATCGCAGGAAACGGCTTTTAAAATCCTGTATGACGATAATAACTTGTACATCTTTATCCGTGCTTACGATAAGGAACCGGACAAGATCAGCCGGATTGTTTCCCGCAGAGACAATACAACCGGAGATAACGTTGAAGTAGATATCGACAGTTATTTTGACAAGCAAACGGCTTTCGCATTCGTTGCCACATCTACGGGAGTCAAGACTGACATGGCCATTACACAGGATGGAAATAATTATGATGACACCTGGAATCCGATTTGGTTTTTAAAATCAACCATTGATGCCCAGGGATGGTGTGCTGAGATGAAGATTCCGTTAAATCAGTTACGCTTTGGAAAAAAGGATGAACAGGTGTGGGGAATCCAGATCTCGCGAAATATTTTCCGTTTGCAGGAAATCTCTACATGGCAGTTTATTCCGAAAGGCTCCCCGGGATCGGTGCACCTCTTTGGCGAATTACAGGGAATCAAAAACATTAAGCCCAAGAGACAGATTGAACTTATGCCCTATGCTTTGGGACGGATAGAACGGTTTGCGAAGGAAACCGGTAATCCGTTCATGACAGGTAAATCGAGTGCTATTTCGGGCGGTCTCGATGGCAAGGTAGCCATCACGCATGATCTCACGCTTGACTTTACCATCAACCCTGATTTCGGGCAGGTTGAGGCAGATCCTTCGCAAGTAAACCTTACCGCTTTTGAAACCTATTATTCTGAAAGGCGTCCGTTTTTCGTGGAAGGGAAAAATATTTTTCAGTATCAGCCCAATAATTCCATTGTGATTAATAACATGGGCCTCGACAATCTTTTTTATTCGCGGAGAATAGGACGATATCCCCAATATACTCCTGAAACAACAGGGAACGAATATCTGAAGATGCCGCAATCGACCTCCATTATTTCAGCGTTAAAATTGTCAGG
>DATBXH010001147.1:0-3647 GCA_036514375.1 Bacteroidales bacterium
CGCAGAATTCACCAACGTCACGAACAAGTCTCGATGAAATTACCAAATTGAAAGAAAAACTACTCCGTATTGAACAGGATTTGCAACAAAAAGCACAACGATTATCTACCAAGGAACGCGAAATCAAAGAAAAAGAAAATGAGTTAGCCGAAAGAGCCCAAAAGGCATTGCAGCAATGGAATGAACTTTTGGACAGCAAAGAACAAACACAGCAGAAAAGCCTGGATAAGATTCAACAGCGGTTACAGATAGAACAACAAACCCACGAACTCGAGGATAAAAAGGAGAGCATAAAAAGGTTAAGGGCTGAAAATGTTCAGTTAAAAGACGATATCATAAAAAGCTTGCGAAAGATTGACCAGCAAACTGAGAAAAACATCATTTTTGATTACATTGTCCCATTCCTGCCATCGGTTATCAGCATCATCGGTTTTTTTATGACCAATAAAAAAATAGAAAGCATCCAAGAATTAAGCCCTATACAGACAGAAATTGGAAACATTATGAAAAAAATGAACGACACGGATAAGAAAAACCTAAGCACAAAGCTTCAGGAGAGTATCAAGGCGTTTTCAGAACAGCCGGTTTCCAGTAAGTGAATTGGAAAACTTATGAATAGTTGAGAAGTGAGATAAAATGTTCTGAGTAATAATATTCCTATTTGAATTTGCCATTGAACAGTATTATTCTCAAAACGTTTACTAACAAAAACTGGTACTAAAACAATTCATATCAACATTGGATTTATGTTACTAAAAATTTCTAAATTTATATAACGTCGGAGAAACCTGTTTGAAGTTTTTTTAGGTTGAACCAATAAGACCAAAGTGAGAAAGAATGATACAATTGAATGCAGGTATAAACTTATTAATCTTGAGATACCAATTAAACCGGGAATTTTATATAGAAAGTTGAACCAACACCTGGTACTGAATCGAACCAAACATCTCCATCAAGAGAATTTGCAAGGTATTTGGCAATGGTCAGTCCTAGTCCAACTCCTGGCAAAACAGAATGTCTTTCACTTTCCAGTTTTTCAAATGCAATAAAAATCTTATCTTGTTTATCCAGAGGAATCCCTGGACCTGTATCTTTTACAAAAAAAACAATATGTTCACTATTGGATTCAAAGCCTATTTCCACATATCCATTCTCGATAAATTTTATCGCATTATGTATGATATAGCTCAAAATCTGTTTTATCTTGGAAAGATCGGAAATAAAGGTTATATCATTGTTTTCTTTGCTTGCCCGTATTTCAATGTGCGATTTATGCAATGCTATCTTTTCGTTACGATAATATTGGGATAGTTCATCCACAAGGATTGTGGCCGAGCAGATGCAGTTTTTTTGATATTGTACATCTCCACTCTGTATACGTGAAATTTCAATAATCTCGTTTACTGTATCCAGAAATCGTTGGCTGCATTCTGTAACAAATTTGTAAAACTCTTTTTTCTGATAATCATCAAACCGGGAAGACGAAATTACTTCGGCAAAACCGATTAAACCGTTTAGAGGAGTTCGTAACTCGTGGGAAATGTTTTGTAAAAAAGCTTCTTTTAGCTTTTCTGCAATTTGAGACTTTGCTTTTTCTTCTTCCAACTCTTTCTGTGTTTCCTCCAGCTTATTTACTGCCGAATCAGTTTTGTTTGAAAGGGAATTTACAATATTTTGGATATGCACGATACCTAAGAAGTTATCATCCTGAAATACAGGAAGAACATGTCTTTGGGCATTAACCATCTTTTGGTAAGCTAATTTAATCGTATCACTGGCATCTACTTTTTCGGTTTTGCCCAGACAGTCGAATACAATTTTATGTGGACGTTCAATAATATCAAAAGGAGTAAGAATTCCGTAGAACCGATTCTGTTCATCACGAACTACTATATACTTTTTATCCAATAAGATATTTTCAATGACATTGACACCAGTATAAGGATGTACAACCGGGAAATCCTCAATTATAAGGCTATCTACATGCATTTTTAAATAGAATTGTTGTCAAGTTCAATGGTATCGTAAGTTATTTTTAACTTAAAATCGACTTTCACAATCTCAGATATAGAAATAAAAGGAAAGACTTTTTCAGTAAGTATGGTAATTATTTTGTCCTTGCTAATTTTATTTAATAGCCGCCTGTTAATATAAACTGCTTCTACTATGTCATGATTTACTTCAAATACTTCGAACTCGTTGGGAACCAGAAATTCAAAAGATTTATACAACCCATTTTTCCCCTGTGGGCACTTTTTGCCAATAATAAGAATCTCATCAAAAGGAGGTAGTTTTATTTCTTCAAAACTAAGCTGGATAGTGTATCTTTTGTTCGAACTTTCTGGCATAGAGTCTGTGTTTATTTTTAATATATTGACAATTTGAGTAATATAGGACATGGCTTCACGCTTATCAAAATTAGCAAAAAAAGCATTCGTTTAACAAGAATACGGTCCATTCGTTAAATTTACCCGGTTGTTCATCTAGATAAATCGAAACTAACAGTTGTTCCTTTCTCTTTACAACTTTCAATACATAACCTTCCCCCCAGTATTTCAACCAGTTCCTTACAAACTGAAATTCCTATACCCGTTCCCTTTTCATTTTCCGTACCTGTTTTCGAAACATTTATGCTGGAATTGAATATCTGTTCAGTTTCATTCTGAGTCATGCCAATGCCATAATCAGTCACAGAGACCTTGATGCAATTCAACTCTGCTTGAACAAAAATAAGTACCGCTTTCCCCTTGTACGAAAATTTTATTGCATTGGACAACAGGTTGCGCAGAATGATTTTTACAGCTTCAGCATCAGTGAAAACTTTCAGGTTTTCAGGAACTTGTTCAAGTATTCTAATTTGTTTGTAGCAAGCTGTAGGATTAAGTTGTTGAATAACTTCATTTACTAATTCAGTCAAATCCGTTTCTTCGATTACAGGATTCCAACCATTATTATGAACTCTCGTCCAGTGTAATAAGTTTTCAAGCATTGTGTTTGCATTACATGCACTTGTATGAATCTTATCAATGTATTGGGCTATTTTCTGCTTGTTATAACATGGCAGCCTTGTCAGTAAAAGTTCCGAGAATCCTTTTACTGAATTGAATGAATTTTTAAGGTCGTGCGCTATAACAGCAAAAAGCCTTTCCTGGAATAAGGCAGACTTTGTAATTTCCGGTTTAGTGGCAATTTGTTTGATTGTGTTGTCATTCTGAGTAATATCTGAGCACAGAAAAGCAATGTCAACTATTTCAGGTGAACCGGTGGTAAGGACTTCAGCAAAACACTCTACCTTCTTAACTGATTTATTGGGACATGTGATGCGAAAGATTAATGGACAGGGCTTGGAACCATCTAACAATTTGTCAATAAAGTTCAGAAACAAAGGCAAATCATCGCAGTGAATAATTTCGAGCCATAGCTGAAAATTAGGACGAATGTCTTGATCAATGCCCGTAAGTTTATACAGGCTTTCCGACCATAAATGTTGTTCTTCGACGGTATACCATATCCACAGGCCGAAAGGAAATGGTTGATTACTCTTCATTGTTTCGAATTCAATGTAGTACCCGAAAGTCTGGATCTTCGTCATTTGGCGGTTGTTCATTGCGTCAGTTTTGAGTTTACAATCTGTTAACTCAATGAAC
>DATBXH010001148.1:0-4878 GCA_036514375.1 Bacteroidales bacterium
ACCAGGCCTGTTTTTTCGGCCTTTACGTCCGCCTGATACGATTGGTCTGTTTTTTCGTTGTTTTGAGATATTATTCCATTTATGGAGTGAAATTTCAAACCTATTTCATGCAGATATACTGTAGTTTTTGTATTAAAAACATTTAGAGCCCCGACTCTGTCACCCCTCGACAGGAATGTGTTAATTTCTTCGGCTGTACTGTGTAACTTATTATGAATTTCTTCCATGCTATCAAGTACAGGTTTTATTTCTGGGACGAAACTTTCAGCCTCCTGTCGACCGGTTCCATAAAACCATTTGCCAAATGCGCAGTTATGCGGGTTGGTTTCTACATTTACTGATGTTTCGTTAGTGTTTTGTAATGCAAAACTAACTTTGTTGGCCCATTTTAAGTGGTCGGCATACCTCTCGGTAAATAGTAATTTTATATGGTCAGCAGATTCTACATTTTTTGCGTTGGACACAATATTGTTTATGCTGCTTAATGAGTTGTAAATTATTACACTCATTAGAAAAACAAGAAGGCCAAAACTTATGGCAAGTTTATTCCTAATTTTAATATTTTTCCATTTCATTTTCTTGCGATTTAAATTGATATATCTATGATTACAACGTGTATGACAGCTTATAATGCCTGTTATTTCCTACATTGTGTATAAAATAGCGAAATAAGCTAGAGGAATTGTTGCAGTAATGTTATACTGGCAACATTTGCCAAGGCTGGGCTGTAGCTATATGTTGTAACCACTTAAATCTGAAAAATGATTTGAGAGAGCAACACAATGTCAGGTGATAAAATACAGTTAACCAATGTCTTAATACTAAATTCATCTCTAGTTTATTGTTCCATAGAGTTTGAAACTCAAACACTCCCTGCAAAATGAATTGCAGAGAGTATTGCTAACTAATAAAATTACAAACACTTACTTATTCTAAAATTTTTCAAAATCATCATCGGAATATTCCTTGAGTCCTTTCATTTCTAAATGAACGCCTTTTGAGTTTCCATTTCTACCCAAGACTTTGCCATTGTATGTTGGGGGGTGTGCCGTAACTTTGGCATTATCTTTTATGTCTCTGGCGTGCAGGAATTGAGTTCCGCTTTTCTTTGGTTGTTTAAGGTTTGCCTTCTTAATTTCGCCTACATTGAAAAAGCCTATCATCTCTTTCAATTCCTCTGCCTGGCTGGCAAGTTCTTCGGAATTGGTTGCCATTTCTTCAGAAGCTGAAGCGTTTTGCTGGCTTACCTGGTTAAGAGTCTGAATTGCCGTATTTACCTGGTTAATACCTAAATTTTGTTCGTTACTGGCCGCTGAAATTTCCTGCACCAGTTTTGAGGTTCGGTCGATTTCCGGTACAATTTCCTCGAATTGATTTCCTGCATTTTCAACTGTTTCTACGCCATTTCTCGATAACAGGTTAATCTCATCGGCAGCCGTACGGCTTCGTTCAGCCAATTTGCGCACTTCGGCTGCAACAACGGCAAAGCCGCGCCCCTGTTCTCCAGCACGGGCTGCTTCAACAGCCGCATTAAGGGCAAGGATATTGGTTTGGAAAGCAATATCTCCAATGATAGAAATTTTGCCAGCTATTTCTTTCATTGATTTTGTAGAATCTTTTACAGCCTCGTTGCTTTGTGCAATATTTTTGGATGCAAGAGTGGCCATCCGATCGGCTTGCATAGCGCTATCGGTATTTTGCTGAACGGTAGAGGCCATTTCCTCAATAGCTGATGAAACTTCCTCTACTGCCGAAGCCTGTTCGCTGGCGCTTTGTGACATTTGCTGCGTAGTTGCGCTTATTTCCTGCCCGGCACTGGCAATGTTTTCAGCGGCATGGACAACCGAGGCTACCACAGCTTTCAGTTTCTCATTCATGTTATACATAGCCCCGTAAATGCCCTGTAGTTTGCGGTTAGCATCGAATTGTACCATGAGGTTTCCATTGGCAATTTCGCGGGTAATGGCATATACCTCGGCGGGTTCACCTCCCACATCGGCCATTACGCTACGGGTAACATAAATTCCAAATGCAATGGCAATTACAATGCCTATCAAAATCATTGTTATAAGTATATTCTTTGAACGGGAAGATTCTTGCTCAATAGCAATTTTTTCTTCACCAGCAATTTTCATATTCTCGTCTACAAGTTTTGCCAGAATTTCTTTCGCCTTGTCGTATGAAGGTGTAATTGTTTCCAAAACAAAATGTTGCAACTTGTCACGATTGATATTGGAGGGGTCTTTTTCGAATTCATTGGCAATAACCATGTATTGTTCGTGCATTTTAACAAATTCGTTCCAGGCAGGAACAAACTCTTTCCACAATTCGGATTCCTTGAAGCTTTGGGGTAAAGGTTCATATATTTTCCAGGATTCCTCGATTCGTTTTTTTGCATTTTCGATACGGTCATATTGTTCCTTGCGTTGGGCAGGAGTTATAATGTCCGATATTAGTGCGTTTTCTCCGGCATTGATAGCAGCTTGCCCATGACGGATAACAAGCAGACTTTCAACGCTGGGGAGACGATTTTCGCTAATTTGCCACAGATGGTCGCTTATACTCTGTAATGTAAAGAAAACAGATATTCCTACAATTACAGTAACCAGTACTGTTGCAGAAAATGCAACAGTTAAACGTGTTTTTAATGATAATTTTTTCATTTTGCGGATTAGATTTTTTCTTTATGCGGGTGTATTTTCGGCAATAAAGGATTTTAGCTGGGCAATGCCTTCGGAATTAAGCAAATTGTCAATATCCAGTACCAAAACAATGTTTTCGCCCAGGCGTACAAAACCTGCAAAACATGAGTAACCTTCAGAATTGCCTGGTAAAGCAGGACGCTCAATAGTTGAACTATCAATATCTGTAACTTCGTGAACGGCATCGACCAACAGACCGACGTCCTGAAGCTGCTCACCATCTTCGTTCCAAAAATTACAGGCAGTGGCAATAATTGCAGTATGTTTTGAATGAGCCGATGTTTCCATACCATATAATATTCGCAAATCAATTACAGGTAGCAAGCGTCCGCGTGCGTTCATGACTCCAAGCATATAAGGGGGTGTTTGCGGTACTTTGGTAATGGGTGGTACTTCGAATATCTGGTACACTTTCGAAACGTTTATGGCATACGTTTCCTCAGCTAACTGTACTAATAGATGACTTTGTGAGTTGTTTTGGGAATTTTTCATCTGTCGAATCGTTAAAATTTTGATCCAACAAAAATATCTAACAAATAATGTAACGCCTTAATTTCGAGTTGTACAAATCTTGTACATGTATATTAATTAATTGTTAACAACAAGTCAAAAAACTGTTGTATGTTGATAATTCCCAAGTTTGATTAATATGTGTAAATACACCACTACATAAATATAAAATAAAAAGCTAGCGACCCTTTAATATGTTTTTGGTGTTTAGGACATATTTTATTCAGTTTTAACCTGCTGTTTTTTTAAACGAATTGATAGCTATTCTATTGATTTTGGCGTAACTTTATTATAGAGTTTGCTATTGGTAAGTGATTAAGGGATAGGAGGTTTAGTATGAATAGAACAAAAAGAGATATTCAACTGGGATTCACAAAAGAGTATAAGCCGGAGTCGAACCATATTTGTTTGATTTACGATAACGATGAGCAACGTCAGAAAATTGTTTCAGATTTTATGGCTGTGGGTATTAGAGAAGGTGAGCTTGTTCGCTATTTTACCGACAGAACCGAACCAGAACAAATCCGCTCATGGCTTTTAAACATGGGAATCGAATTGTCCGATATTGAGAAAAACGGGTCTTTTATAGTAGCCAATGCTGAAAAAGCATATTGTCCGAACGGTAAGTTTGACCCGCAGGAAATGATTGACGGATGTATTCAACGTTATAAGCTGGCAGAAGAAGCCGGGCAAAGTTGTGTGCGAAGTTGTGGCGAAATGAGCTGGGTTTTTAAAAATATTCCTGGTTCAGAACGTTGGCTTGAATATGAGGCTTTACTCAATACTGTCGATGTTTCTTTTCCACATATTGGGATGTGCCAATATGATGCACGCCTTTTTGATGGAGCAACCCTGTTCAGAGTCCTGCAACTGCATCCTTATATGATTGCACAAGGTCAAATTGTATCTAATCCGTATTATATTAAAACAGAGGAACAAAATAAATAACTTGATAATTCGCTTTTACCTGAAATATTGAGGTTTGGTACTTACAAACAAAAAAATGATTTCTTAACTTCATTAAAAAGGAGGTTATCATGGACGAAAAATTGAAAAGTGTTCCTACCGGATTCACTAAAGAAGATTTGCCAGATCATGTACACGCGTGTATGATTTATGATAGCGAGGAGCAACGCCGAAAAGTCATATCCAGGTATCTGTCAATTGGTTTGCAACGCGGAGAGAGCGTAAGTTATATTACAGCATCAGATGCACCTGAAGATATCAATTCATGGTTACAGGAAATGGGTGTAGATACGAATGATGCTCTTAAAAATAATTCGTTCAGCATATACAAAGCTGAAGATTATTATTACCCTGGTGGACGTTTTGAACCGGAGAAGTTATTAGACGGTATGAACCCCTATATCGAAACTCTTCGAAACGCAGGTTATAAAGGCGTTCGTATTTCAGGTGAAATGTCGTGGGCGCTTAAAGAAATACCTGGTGCCGATCGTATTGTGGAATTTGAAGTTATAGCTAACAAGTCTAAAGAAACGTTCCCGTATTCAGGAATATGCCAATATGATGCTCGTCTTTTTGATGGCGCAACATTGTTCAAAATTCTCCAGGCTCACCCGTATATGATTGCGAACGGACAGCTTGTTCAAAATCCGTATTACATTAAATCTGAGGAATTTTGTTCCGAAAATACATAACAATAACA
>DATBXH010001149.1:0-3886 GCA_036514375.1 Bacteroidales bacterium
CCCTGGAAACCCTTAAAAGATCGGCCAACCATATTGCCAACCCCGGCAAGCTGACAAAACCCGGCATCGTATTTCACAATATTCAGCACTCCGCCTATTTCCAGGTTCCTTACACCCTGAACATATCCTGCTGTAAGATTCACTGAAACATTATTTACAGCACTTCCGGTAAGCAGTTTATTGGTACTCACAAACGGCAGCACCGAGAATTGTACTTTCCGGAACACCGTATCGGTCAGATTCCTGGTGTTGATCCGTATTTTCTTAGGGAAAAGCCAGCCGGGAGGCAGGAGATGTCGTCCCGTACCAACAGCGGATACAGAAGATGGTTTCAACGCGGGTGTTTCCGTTTTTACGGATAATTCAATATTTACATAATTCGCTTTACCGGGCAACGGAGTAAGCAGTGTATCAACATACCCTTCCTTGCTGATGTGCAAGGCCGACGATGGTTGACCGGTTGGCAATTCGAGCTTAAAATACCCGTATTTATCCGTGACTGCCGATATCAGGAGATCTTTATCGTACACCGTAGTACCGGTAAGTTTCTGTCCCGATCCTGAATCGTACACATATCCTTCCACCACTTGTTCTTTCTTTTCCGGTTCCGCATTATCATTCTTCCGCAGAATAATGTACCTGCCCCTCACCTTGTACGTAACGGATCCCTTAAAGAGTTCGTTCAACACATGCCTCACCGGTTTCTGACTGACACTGATACTCACCCTTTGATTGGCACGGATGGCATCCGGATTGTAGGAAAAAACAAAATTACCCTGCCGGGAGATGGTCTCCAAAGCTACCGGCAAAGGCTCGTTCACGATGTTTACCGTAATTAGTCTTTCCAGCACAGGGGTAGACGCATCCTGGGCAAGAATACGAAAAGGATTCCAAACGAAAATCAAAAGTAAGTACCAATACTTCATAAAAAGGGGTGGTTATCGACTGTTGCAGCTCTCTCCTTCCAACCTGTATCCGTCATCTGTTTTTACTACCATCAAACCAAGGGTCTCCGAAATGATGCCAAGGACGGCATCAATGCTCTCGTTATCAAACGTAACTGTTATTTTGCAATTCATGAGCTTGTTGTTGCCCAATGTTATTCTGGTTTGATAGATAGCATTCAGTTTTTCCACCACCTCCTGTAAATCCGCATCCTGAAAGACCAGAACCTTGGTTTTGTAAGACAGAATATTCGGCTCAGCAGCCAGGAATTTCCTGAATTTCCGGGTAGCCTTTTCAAACGTTCCTTTCTCTCCTTTAAATAACAAGATCCCGGGATTATCCCTGGTAAAAAAGGCAACCTGGCCGCTCTCCACATATACTTCCACAATGCTGTCGCCGGCATATGCCTTTATATTGAATGAAGTTCCAATATCTTTCACCAGGGTTCCCTCCGCTTCCACCGTAAAAGGCTTTTCTGCGGAATGAACCACTTTGAAATAGGCTTCACCGGAAAGGGTCACTTCCCTCTGCTTTTTCCCAAAATCTTTGGCATAGGTTATTTTGCTATGTTTATTTAAAAATACCTGAGAACTGTCTGCCAGCTTATAGGTAAACGTATTATTTTGGCTCGCCACGGACATGGGCTGAGGCGTCTTTGAAAGAAAGCTTTGATATAACCAGAAAGATAAACCCAGCACTACAACAAAGACAGCAGCCACGCGAATCCAGAGGTTTAATTTCACGGTCTTTGCGGTAACCGACAGAGACGGTTGAATCTGTTGCATCTGTCTCCGAACATTATCCCAGGCCTTCTCAGCATCCACCCGCTCAATCCTGTGCGACGCCACAGCCTTATCATGAACAAAACGAATATCGCCGAAATACTTCCTGTTTTCCTCGGACGCATTCATCCATTCCTCAAGCCGGGCTCTTTCTTCCGCTGTAGTCTCGCCCGCCAGATAACGGGCTATTAAATTATCAATATGTTTACTGTCCGACTCCAATCCGAAACATTTAGTTTTTAAATAAGAATAACCAAACCAGGTAAGGCAGGTAATCTTTCAATCGTTCTCTCAATATCTTCAAGGCCTTGCCCATCTGATTATCCACTGTTTTTACCGAAAGGTTGAGATGTTCCGCAATTTCGGCATACGTCAGATTTTCGAACCGGCTAAGCGTAAAAATCTTCGAGCATTGCGGAGGCAAAGAACCGATAGCAAGATTGATCTGTTGCTCCAGTTCGATGCCAATCAGTTCCTGCGAAGCACTGTCGATACTGTATTCTGTCTGATACTGCAACTCCTCGCTGTGTTCCTGTCTCACTTTATAATGCTTAATCCGGTTGAGACAATGATTGTGCACCGCCCTGTACAAATAGGACTTCATCGACGTATGAATCTCAACATTTTCGTGTTTTTCCCAAAGACCCAGGAATGTGCTCTGAACCATTTCTTCCGCTTCGGCCATATCACTCACAAACGTGTTGGCATAATTGCACAACCGTTCATAATAGCCTTTGAAGATTGTTTCAAAAACCATTTCGTTGCCTTCACGCAAGCCAACAATTAATTCCTGATCAGTTAAAACCAAACGTTCCGGAGTTTAAGGCTAAAGGTATCGATTAACCGAAACCTAAACAAAAAAATCAAATTTTTCTTTGTGATGAGACAACTAAAAAAGACAATATCCCTATGTACTACCGAATATTTTTTTGAATGATTAAAATAAGTCTCCATATTGAAAATTCACCATTAATGATTAAAAACTGCAGCTATTAACCAGAACTTTTTGATACTTAATTTGTTTAAAACCTAAAACAAATCAAGAGTTTGTCGAATTGAGAAAACAATGAGGAGAACATGACAACCGTTAATTGTGTCATTATTGAAGATAATGAACTTGATCGGAAAACAACCGAACGATTTGCCTTGCAGATTCCTTTTCTTCAGATCATGGGCATCTTTGAAAATGTACTGGAAGCACAGTCGATCATGAAGAACGGTAATATTCATCTTTTATTGATGGATATTGACATGCCGGTATTAAATGGTCTGGAGTTCTTCAAATCGTTAACCCATGCTCCTTTGTGCATCTTTATCACAGCACATCCGGAATATGCCTTGGAAGGGTTTGAGTCGCATGCTTTCGATTACATTGTAAAACCTTTAAAATCCGACCGTCTTGATCAGGCCGTACACCGTGCAAAAGAGTACCTCGAAATCAGGGAAAAGGCATCATTATACGATATTGAATTTGGAACAAATATGTTGGCCATCAAGGAAGGAACAGCCACCATTCAGTTGAAAATTACCGACATTATTTACCTGGAAGCTTTGGGCGATTATACCAAAGTAATTACACCCCAAAAGATATACCTGACACTTCATAATCTGAAGTCGTTCATTGAGAAATTACCGGAACATAAATTCCTGCGAATCCACCGAAGTTTTGCCGTAGCTGTTGATAAAATCAAAATATTAAAAGATAATGAACTGGTGCTGGATAATGTGAAACTTCCGGTAGGAAAAACATTCCGGAGAGTCGTTAACCAACACCTCGTTCCCAATTAAAGCATATGGTAAAACAAGGATTGCTGATTCTTTTCATCGCGTTGCTTTCACAACCATTTTCCGCTCAACCTCCCGATTTGGGTAAATATCCTGCTGTTAGTGATAAAATAATTGCGTTGGACAGGTATATTGAGGAATGTTTTATCCACGAAAATTACGAAGAAGCCAAAAGAATCTCGTTGCAGGCGCTTCTGCTTTCACGAAAAGCAAAGACAGACTCACTCATCCTCAAAAATCTTTATAACACAGGGTTTGCGTACAAAAATCTCTCAAATTTTGATTCTGCCATTTTCTATTTTAACAACGTGCTGGCATCTGAAAAAAAGATTACACCACAGCTTCGGACAAGGACGCAGTTAAATCTGGCAACC
>DATBXH010001150.1:0-3546 GCA_036514375.1 Bacteroidales bacterium
AGCCTCCAGCCGCTTACCGGTAAATGCCATAATATGAACTTTTTTACCAAGAGGCTTAAACCCGAATTTTTGTGCGACCGATTCCATAATGACCGATATGTTGGCACCGGTGTCAAAAACAAATTCCAAAGAATCGTTGCCAAGGCTAACCGGAACATTTAATAGCCCCGCCATATCCCTTTTCATTGATATTTTCTCTTCTCCGGAATGGTTTATTTCCATTTTCGGCACATTGGCCAATGCCTCCCTAACCTCATTGTCGTAACCGGTTTCAGCGATGAAGGTGGAATCAAAACAATGCCGGTATTTTTCAGTAACCAGTTTGCCTTCTGCAAGTGCATCTTTATAATTTTGAAGCCTTTCGTTATTGACTGCCTTCATGAGATGCAGATCAGCAATGATGGTGTCGTTAAAATTCGAGCTATACTTATCTAGCAGAATGTTAATCAGGCTGTCCGATTCTCCGGGCCGGTTAAATACATAACCCAGTTTGGCTTTAAAAAGCATGAAATCGGGATTAGTGCCTTTAAAGTCGATTTTGTTAACCAGCTTATTGAGTCGGAAATAGTTTTGTTCGTTATAAGCTTTCCATAGCTGAGCGGTCTGTTCTTTGCTAAGTTTTTGCGTACAATTGGTTAATAACAAAATAATTGCAGAGATTAAAAATAGCTTTTTCATCGATTTTGGAAGTTTAAATTTATATTGGTATTCAAATGCTTCATGCCGAAATAAAAATAAAAAGAATTTTTGGGTTTTCATCCTTGTACATTGTTCGTTGATGATGTAAGGTGGAGTCTTGCGGATAGATTTATCCTATCTTTAGGAACTTAGATTTTATTGGATTTCAATACTAAAGATATGCTATTTAACGTTTTTCAATAAATCTTTATAATTTTTATGGAAATTTACCAATATCCGCATCTTAAGAGAAACAGTATTCACGCAAACTAAAACCGATGAAAACAAAATTTTTTTTATTAACTGCAATCATTTTAATGAATGGATTGTGTTCAATTGCCCAGCAATTTGATTATGGAGTGAAATGGATAAAGATAAATTTTGATGAATTGAATGGACTTCCGAAATCTGCTTTGGCAACTGCCGATCAAATTTTTATCCGGGCACAGAGAGACAAAAACTATCCGCAGTTTTTAAAGGCTTTTGTATATAAGATGAAGTATAAGTCAATGCTTCAGGAGAATGCGTTTGTTGATAACCTTTTGGAGGCTGAGATCATGACAGATTCAGCGGGCTTCCCTGTTAAACAGATTTTGCATTCTATGTTAGCTGAAATGTACTGGTGGTATTTTGAAAATAATCGATATAATTTTTATAACCGAAGCCGGACGTCTCAGTTCTCTTCAACGGACATAAATACTTGGGATTTATATCAATTAGTTGCAAAGGTTATCGAGCATTACAAGCTATCATTGACTGAAAGTGACAGATCAAAGATTACCCAACTTGACGATTTTTCTGAAATGCTGCAGTATTATCAGTATGATCAAGGGAATAAAAAACCAACCTTGTACGATTTTCTTGCTCTTAGGGCAATTGACTTTTTTAAAAATGATGAACCAAACTTAACCCGACCTTCTGACGAATTTTCAATGAATAACGATGATTTCTTTCTGCCGGCAGATACGTTTTGTAAGATCGAAATAAAAACTACTGATACTTTATCATTTAAATATTATGCCATTTCATTATTGCAGGATCTCCTCCGGTTTCATTTAAATGATTCGTCTCCAGAGACAATGACAAATATAGACATGAAGCGGCTGGAGTTTGCATATGAATATTCCCAAAATGTTCAGAAAGACAGTTTGTATCTGAAAAACCTCAGTTTTTTAGAGAAAAAGTGTTTAGGAAAAGAATGTGGCATCGGGGTTGGGATGAAAATAGCAGAATGTCTTTATAATCTGGGAGAGAAATATGATCCGAGAAAATCTGATGTCTTTAAATGGGAAAAGAAAAAGGCACATGAAAAGTGTCTTAAAATTTTACAGGGTTTTCCTGCACACGCTCGGGAATGCAAAGGCCTTTTGGCTAAAATAGAGCAACAGGATGTACAAATAACAATTGAAAAAGAGAATATTCCTAATGAGCCTTTTAGGGCACTGGTCGATTATCATAATTTAGATACTGTTTTTCTAAGGGTTATAAGAACTTCATACAAAGAGATGGATTCTATGCATGTTGCTTATAATAGGATAAGCAGAAAAAAATATATTAATTGGGATCCATTTGTTATTGATTATTTCAGGAAGAAGAAAGCAGTTAAATCATTTTCGGTGAAAGTCTCCAACGATCACGATTATCAAACTCATTATGCCGAAATTAAAATACCTGCCATGGAAAATGGTTTGTATCTGATTCTGGCAGGGACGAATGCAAAAATGGATTATGATAAAAAAGTAGTAAATTATGGCTTTACCGAGGTTACGAATATAAGTTTTATAAATCGAAAGAATAATGACGGGACCAATGATTTCTACCTTCTTAATCGGAAAACCGGTGCTCCGTTGCAGAATGTTAAAACCGAGTGCTGGAGTTATAAATATGATCGAATAAAAAGAGAAAGTTTCCCTCAATTATTGACCACCGTGACTTCCGATAAAGACGGATTTATACATTTTTCTCATAAGGAATTACAGCAGGAAGGATTTTATCTTAATTTTATATATAACGGTGACTATTTTAGTAACAGGGACCCGGAAAGTTTTTCAGGGTACAACCTTTTTTACAATTCATGGACAAACGATGCAAAGCATTACCAAACGAATACATTCTTTTTCACCGACAGATCTATTTATCGGCCCGGGCAAACCATTTATTTTAAAGGAATCGTAATTAAAACCGATGGGGATAAAGAGAACAGTATTCAACCCAATTATACCAGCCAAGTCTCGTTATACGATGCAAATTCTCAGAAATTGTCTGAAATCTCTCTTACTACCAACGAATATGGATCATTCAGCGGAACTTTTACAGCTCCGTCATCAGGGTTAAACGGTTTAATGTCTATCCGAAATGAGAGTGGTAGCCTTTCCTTTTCTGTCGAAGATTATAAGCGTCCAAAATTTGAAGTAAAGTTCGATTCGATTAAGGAAACTTATAAACTTGGCGAAATGGTTAGCATTCATGGTAAGGCAGTTGCTTATTCAGGGGCGAATATTGATAATGCAAGTGTTAAGTATCGTGTTGTAAGAAAGACTCGTTTTCCCCGATGGGAAGAATTTTGGTGGAATCCATTTCCTTCTTCACCGGAAAAAGAAATTACGCAAGGAACCATTGCAACTGATGATGGGGGTCAGTTTGTGATAAAGTTTAAGGCTATTCCTGACGAAACCGTTTCGTCAGCCGCTAATCCTATTTTTAATTACATTATCTATGCGGACGTAACCGATCTTAATGGTGAAACTCACAGTGCCGAAAAGACAATTAATGCCGGATATAAGGTATTGACAATTACAATGGAAATACCCGGCAAAATCGATAGAAATGCAAAAAATGAGTATAAAATATCATCAACTAATACCAATG
>DATBXH010001151.1:0-5442 GCA_036514375.1 Bacteroidales bacterium
TACATTACCAATTGCCGCATTAGCAGGCATGGCTGCCATGTTTGCCGGTGCATCAAGGGCTTTATTGACTTCTATCATTTTTGCCGTAGAAACTACGGGTCAGACTAATGTTTTACTCCCTCTTTTAGCCGCATGTTCAACTTCTTATATCGTTTCCTTCTTTTTGCTGGAGAACACCATTATGACCGAAAAGATTGCCCGAAGAGGAGTTAAAACACCCAATTCGTACGAACCTGATATTTTGGAGCGAATAACAATTGAGCAGGTGATCAAACATGGAAGTGTCGCTCTTAGCCCGGAGAATACAATCCGTGAAATCAGGGAATGGACAAAGGAAAATAAGCAAACAGGTTCCAATTATTTTTTGGTATTAACCAAGGAAGGTGAATTTAAAGGTATTATCAGTCAGATTGATTTATTCAGCAAATTTCATAACTCGGAAGATCGGATCGGTACACTCATAAAAAGAAATTTCATTCCAGTGTCAGGTGATCAAAGCTTGCGAATAGCCGTTGAAATAATGGCTAATGAAAATCTTGATGTATTACCTGTGGCTAAAAATGGAGATAAAAGAGAAATCATTGGTATTTTAACCTATAAAGATATTCTGACAGCTTACTCATACAAATTTAACGAACACGAAAAGACCGGCGCCAGCATTTCATTAAAAAGACAAGGTTTGAAAATATTGCTGCATGGACAAAAATTACTGACATCTGTAAATTGGAAAAGACCAAACGATAAGAGTTTGTCTTTTCGATAAATCCACAGGAAAAGTTGACTGTAGCAGTTTCATGATAAACTGCTTTTTATCATTTAAAAAGCAATTATTTCAAATGGTTCCTTTCTAAACTGCCGGAAGATCTCATCACAATCATTACCGAAGGTTTCGTTCCATTTGCAATCAACCTGCATATTGGTTTACACAACCAATGGAATAAAAAAATATTACCTTGATCTTTGTAACTTTTTTACTACCCTAAAGTCTTTATGGGTGAATGTAAACTTAAAATCCATTTCTGTGACCTCCGACAACGCTCTTATGTTCCAGGTTAAAGCAGGCGACATTGATAAAATGGCCATTTTATTTGATCGCTATCATAAGGTTCTTTTTGGGTATTTCTTTAAAATAACTCACGATGCAGATACGAGTAATGATCTGGTACAAAATGTCTATTTCAGGATGATCAAGTATCGCACTCAGTTTAAAGGAACCGGCGAGTTTTCTACCTGGATGTTCACCATTGCTCACAGGGTTTTTGTAGACAGTATCAGGAAAAATAAAAAAGTGGATTATTCGGACGATTTAAGTCGGATGAGTGATAAAATTCATGAAGAACAAAATGAGTTTGATACACAGGAAATAGCGGATAATATTAGGTTGCTGGAACTGGCACTGCAACGGTTGGACGACAGACATCGCGAAGTTTTGATTCTGAGTAAGTATAGGCAACTGAAATATAACGAAATAGGAACCATTCTCAATTGTACGGAGAACAATGTTAAAATTCGGGTATTCAGAGCGCTTAACGAATTGAAGAAGATATACAAAGAAATTGAAAATAATGGGTATGAAAAGAAATAGATTATCACTGATATTGGATTATTTAGGCACCAATACAGCTGAAAAAAAACGAAAGATTGAGGAACGTTTCCTTGAATCCGGAATGAGTGTTGACGAAATTCAGGAGTTATCGCAACTTTATAACAATCTTGAAAAGATAACACCGCCCGAGCCAGATTCCGGTCTAACTGAAAAATTTTATACGATGCTCGAAGAGGAAAAGGCGAAGTATCAGTTTAAAATCAAGCATGCTGACAGGTATATTTGGATTGGCCAGTTGTTTGAAAAGAAAAAGCTTGCTGTTGCTGCAGTAGCCATCGGTATATTTTTTGTCGGATGGGTAGTTGGTTACCAGTTTTCGTCCAATAAGGAATATAAAACCCAGGTTAGTAATTTACTCAACGAAGTACATAGTACTCAAAAGATGTTGATGCTTACCCTCCTGGAACAACCTTCGGCCACCGACAGGTTAAAAGCTATTAATCTTGGCTCGAAACTTCCTGCCACCGACAATAAAGTGACCGATGCTTTATTAAATGTTCTCAATAATGATCCTGATGTTAATGTGCGGCTTGTCGCGCTTGACGCCCTTTCACAATTCTCCCGTAATCCGAAAGTTCGCATCGGACTGATTCAATCTATTGCCAACCAGGATTCTCCTATTGTTCAGATAGCTTTGGCCAATACGATGGTTCAACTACAGGAAAAGCGATCGGTAAAAGAACTGAAGAAACTGCTTGAAAAAAACAACGTCGATGAAACTGTAAAAAAAGAAGTAAAAAACAGCATTAATAAATTGATTTAAAAAACAAAATCATGAGAACACGAAGTAAATTATTTTTGATCATTAGTCTGTGCGTAATCCCATTGTTTCTGAGGGGGCAGAACAGACAGACCATTCCTCTGGCCAATCCGGATAAACCGGCCGAGTTATTTATCAATAATGTAACATCTAATGTTATCATTAGCGGATATGATGGAAAAGAGGTCATAATTGATTACCAGTTAAATTCTAAAAGTGATTCCTTGTATGGAGCTTACCCTATTAAGAGAAAGGTGTACACGAGCAACAGGGTGGGAGCGGGTTCCTGGAAAGGGAGTGGACAAAGTTCAGCTGAGACAATTGGTTCTGGCGACAATGATGATAATATAAGTACCGAAGGCCTTAAGAAAATAAAGGACGGACGATTGAACTATGAACTAAAAGTGAATGAAAACGAGATACGAATTAGTAATGATATCTCTTTTGGATTTTATTGGACTGCAGAAGACAGCAAAATTTCCGGCGAAGGTCCGTATCACAAAACTGGTGTTGTCGTGCCTGAGGAAAAGGAGGGTCGGGTAGTTGTTAAACGTACAGGTAGCAAAAGCTATTGGAAAAACTCAGGCATGTTCGGGAATAGTTTTATTATCAAAGTTCCTTATCATAGCACGTGTAAAATACGTACATCGATGGGAGATATCAAGGTAGATGATGTTACAGGTGAGATTGAAGCCAATACGATGTCCGGTTCCATCAATATCCAAAATATATCGGGTTCTGTTGTAGCAAGCGCTGCCATGGGAAAAATAAAGGTGGTGTTGAAGGAAGTAAAAGCAGAGACCCCTATGGCATTCAGCACAATGAATGGTCCCATCGACGTGACACTTCCTGCGGGCATCAAGGCAAATTTTAAGATAACCCCCCAGCAAGGGGATGTTTATACCGATTTTGATATCAACCAGACCGGATTAAGCAAGGTAAACGGTGGTGGCCCGGAGATTAATTTCAGAAGTACTTTTGGCAATATTTATATCCGAAAAGGAAAATAGTAAGCATTACATACGTTAGGTGTAAGTTAGCGGCATTTTTCTGTGAAGGTGTATTTCCGGCGTCCTTAATTTTATTAACGAATAAATAGTATTACGGAACTTCTTATACCCAAATTTTGGCATAGGAAGAATGGTAAAACTGTGGTTTTTTGAAATAGATAACATTTGTAATTCATTATCATAATAGTAGTCTTATCTAGTAGTAGTTAATAACCGCCACCCTGGAGTGATCCCCGGTGGCAGTTTTGTTTCTTTGTGGCTATTTATGTTTACATTTGTTAAGTTTTTCGTCTTTGGTTCCATTTCTTTCGTAAATGCACCGATTGCAAATTAAGTCAATTAAATAACGGAACTCTAATTTGTTTCTCCGGAATCTACTTTTACTTCAATAACTTTTTGGATGTCTGTGGGTACATTGGATAGAAAATCATAACCTGTCAATTCCTGCAATTTATCAACAGAAACCCTATACTCTCCCCAACTTTTTTGTGAGCATTCCTGATTGTTTGGTATAAAAACGGCAATTATCCTGGTATTTGTATCAATCCTGCTTACGTCATTATTACCCTCTGGGAGTACAACAACAATTTTCCATAAATCGGCGGGAACAACCACCTGATGGTTTATTTCATTGGCAGATCCCTGCGAACCGGATCCTCCCTGACCATAAACACCACAAATAATATATAACTCATTGCCCTGGCCCACCAGTTTTCTGCAAAAACTTTCGAGATGTTCCCAGGTAATACGGTTATTATTAGGCGCCTGGGGTACCATATTAGTCATCAGAAATGTTGCAGAATTGTTTTCTCCGCTGCTTGTCCTATCACCTGATGGGCATTGATGTCCTTTATCAAAGCCGGTTTTTGCATAATCCGAAGGTTTTACCTGATACCAACCGGACGGTAAAGATGGGTCCGGTCTAAAATTATTTTGCCTTGAAAATGATCCGAGATCCGTTGAACTTACGTGCCAGCTTACCCAATTGGGGATATGTTTTTTATTGTTGTAAGAAAGACTATACTGGGGTTTATTCATCAGGTAATTTTCAGGATATGCGGTATCGGTTGTAGCTCCGCTTGGATTACCCAATGCCAAATTAGTATTGTCCTGGGAATGACCGGAAATTGTGAACGCCAGAAATATGGCAGCCGAAGCAAGATTTATCAGGTGTTTTCTCATAGTAATTTATTTGGGGCGAAAATATCAATTAATCTTTCTCGCAGGTTTTTAATGTGAGTATTAAAGCTGATTGATCATGAAAATCTACCTATTAACAAGTAACCAACAACTTAGTTTTGTAAAGGCACTGCCTTATTTACTTAATTTTAAAAAAGAAAGTATTATAAGCAAACGTTCTTCAGCGTCTTCTAAATCTGGTATGTTAAAAAAGATTAAAATAACATTCTTGGCATTCATTTTGCCGGTATGAGATTAAACGAAGGCATGCACATCATGTCTAAGGAACAATTAAAATTGAGATTTATGAAATGTATTCTATTGAATCGCAAGAGTTGTGCAACATTCAAAAGATACCGGAAGCTGACTTTTCTGTTCGTTTTGGTATTAGCAATTTGCACAGGAATTGATGTAAATGCACAACGTGGTGGCGGGCATCGATCGCCATCGTGGCATTATTCTGGCAGACCAGCTCGGGGAGCTGTTGTTGTCCATGTACCTCATGCTGCAGTGAGGTATGCTTATGGGAGAAGAGATTTTTATGTTGATCATGGCATATATTACAGGCCATTCCATGAGGGATTCAGGGTAATAGCACCTCCCTTCGGATTTAGAATCGGATTTCTTCCCAGAGGCTATTTAAGTTTCTATATAGGCGGATTCCCCTACTTTTATTATTGTGGTACCTATTATGTTCAAAGAGATGGACAATATGAAGTAGTTGCTCCTCCGGTAGGTGCAGTTGTAGAAAGTCTGCCTCCCGGTTACGACAAAGTTGTAATTGATGGTCAAACGTACTATACTGCAGATGGCGCACAGTACAAACCTATACTGAAAGACGGCGAAATCTGGTATCAGGTAATTAAAAGTCCTACCAAGGCTCCGGA
>DATBXH010001152.1:0-3413 GCA_036514375.1 Bacteroidales bacterium
GTTGATGTTGCATACGATAGTGCTATGGCTGAGAAACTGGCCATGAAGAAAAAATATGATGTGTTTATTTTCGATGTCATCGTACCCGGAATAAACGGTTTTGAATTATGCAAAAAACTCAGGAATAATAATGTAAAGACGCCGATATTAATGCTAACCTCCCTGGACTCTACAGAGGATAAAGTAACAGGTTTTGAATACGGTGCCGATGATTATTTGTTAAAGCCTTTCCAGTTCCAGGAATTGCTGGCAAGGATAAAGGCACTGGACCGCAGGAGCAAGGACAAGTTTGTGAATCAGGTACTGAAGGTAGCCGATCTCGAGATTGACACAGTGACCAAAAAAGTAAACCGTTCGGGCAAGGAAATTAAACTGACGGCTAAAGAGTACAAAATGCTCGAGCTTTTAGCCAGCAACAAAGGTAAAGTGTTCGACAGATTAGAAATCACGGACAAGGTATGGGATGTGTCGTTTGACTCGGGCACTAACGTAATTGATGTTCACATCAACTCCCTGCGAAACAAAATAGATAAAGGTTTCGAAAAAAAACTTATCCGCACCGTTATCGGGATGGGTTATGTGGTGGACGATAAGTAAATATCTCTTCATTTATTCTTCAACATAAATCCAAACCTTCCTTCAGCTTTTTTGAACGAAACTCAGGCTTACGAAGTCCTCAAAAGACTTTTTTGGAGAAAATATAGACTTATGAAACCTTCAAAAAGCTTTATTGAACGAAATATAATATGACGAAACCTCCAAAAAGCCTTTTTGAAGAAATTATCATGTTGCGAAACCCTCAAAAAACCTTTTTGGAAGAATGATAGGTCTGCGGAAGCTTCAAAAAGACTTTTTGAGAAAAATTTATACCTCGGGAAAGCCCTTGTTTGTGAAATTCCGGAAAGATGAAACAAAAATTTTTAACTTATTAAACAATAATATGGCATATTTTTTGTTATGATATAAAATGAATTTTATTTCGTGAAAAGAAAACCTCTAAATCAATTCATTGAAATAAATTAAGTGTATATGTCTAATTTAATCCTTACTTATCATGATTCTGAAACCCTTATTTCAAAAATTCCGCAACAGCGAAGTAGTGCAGTTTTTCATCGATGCACTTGGTATTTGTAAGCAACAAAAGGCTGAAACATTACAGCTAACTGTACAGACCGGCAACCTGGAAAAGAAAGCCACGGAACTCGAAACTGTCTTTAAGATAACACAAGGCAGCAGTATTACTGAGAAACTTACCGAATTAGACCGACGGCGCGATGGTAATTTGATTGGTATCCATAAATATGCCGAAGGGCTTGTTTATCACTTTGAACAGGCTACGAAGGAAGCGGCACTGGCTATCCTGAACAGCTTTGACAAATATGGTAAGAACTTGTATATGCTCAATTACCAGGCTGAAACCAGTACTATAACCAGTCTTACCAGCGACTGGGGCACAGATAGTAAACTGGCAGCCGCTGTTATCAAAATTAACCTGACAGCTTGGGCCGAGGAGCTTAAAACATCGAATAATTTATTTAACGAAATGTTCCTGTCGCGTGCAGGTGAAAAGGCAACAGCAAACGATATTAAATTCCTCGAACTCCGGAAATCTGCTATGTCAGGCTTCCGGGAATTGGTGCAAAATATTGAGGCACGTGCTACACTGTCTACCGACAATTCGTACGATGCTCTTATTAATGCGCTGAATGCGCTTATCCAGAAATATAACGTGGTGGCAGCCAGCCACACCAATAAAAAAGAGGATAAGCCGGCGCCACCGAAAGCATAGGCTTATTGCAGATCCAGACGAGTGCCCGGGCTGTTGTCCGGGCCCCTGTTGTTTGATACAGCTTTTAATTTAAACCATGCAGCTATGGCCAACAAGAAGAAAAAAGTATCATGCAATTTTGCAAAGCAGAATGAGGCCCATCACAGGAATCTTTTTATCCAAAAGTTGATTGAGGTGGCTAAGGCGGTTTCCGTAAACGGCGCCTACAAACTGCTCGACCCGCATCTGCTTAATCTGATTTATTTTTGTCGTTTTCACTCCACCCACTTTATTTCCGGCGATGATGGTATCAACTGGAATAGCCAGATCGCCGAAATTAAGGAACATCTTATGGATCAGCTCAAGAATAATTATTTTCGGTTTGATCTGACAGGCAAGGAAATCAGCCAGTACGATTTATACGGACCGGGTTTATCCCTCTGGGCGAATTTGTATAACCTGGTCAAGACGAAAAATCCTTTATATGCGCAAATTGGTGAAGCTTTCAAAGATTTTATCGAAACTGATAACATTGGAGAACAAATTCTTAAGGCTATTTATTCGGTAACCAATTTTCATGCTTTAGAGCTTTCGTCGCTAGACAAACGAATTGTTTCTATCAAAGTGGAGGTGATGTCCCGGAAGGATGGGAATCCCTATTTGCATACGCAGGCAAAGATCACCAGTTATAAACCGGAAATCATTGAAGTTACCATCGATGGTAATACACGCCCCGCATTCAGGCTGGGCTTCTCTTACAATGGATCCCCATTAAACTGGATGGATTGTTCCGCACATGCCCTTGGTCTGAACTATTTACCGGAGGATGCTAAGATTCCTGTATATTTACAGCATCATGCCTTAAACCGTTTGGAAGAAAGACTGGATTGTTTTTGTAATGCCACCCGGTTATTTGGCCTGATGAATTCAGTCTATAAGGCAAAATGTATTCGTTATAACGGAAAGCTTCTTCTCGAATATTATTATGAAGACGATAAACTCGGGTACCTCATGATCGAACTGGTGAAAGGAGTGGCCGTAGTGCGTACATTCTTGTTATTGACTCACAATTGCACGCCCGAAAGTGAAATGCTGAATAAAATTATAGGATTGGAAAAGCAGGATATATCCTTTCTTAATCTCGATAAACTAAGCACGTTTACGCACTCCGATATATGCGAAAACACCATGCTGTGCGATCTTTTCACCAGGGCTGGTTGCAAATCACTGATTGATGACGGTAACAAATTCCTCTATAAGGATAAGCTCATTAAAAATGCATCAGCTATCGAATCCTATTTCAGCAAATACCAGGAATACTTTAAAGCACTGGAGCTACCCGAACCTGAACCGGAATCCGTAGGATAAGTGCTTATTAATCCATTTAAACGCTGCCGGGGTTCTGAACTCTGGCAGCGTTACATCGAAATGTAGAAGACAACCAATCCAAAGATTATGTTCGCAACATCTTAATCCCTTCTTAATGTTAACTTAATTCCGTCTTAATTAAGTACCATCAGGGTTACTTTATTTTTGTTTAACAAAACAATAAGTAGACAGATTTTAAGAATGGTTTTCGATTTCATCAATAAAATACCGAACATATGACAGCGATAGAATTCAACCATCAGTTAATTACACTCGA
>DATBXH010001153.1:0-2555 GCA_036514375.1 Bacteroidales bacterium
CCGAAAGTTAAAAAATCTTTTTTAAAATAGACAAATCGAAACTAAATTATTGATTACTAGTGAACCTCTGTGCCTCCGTGACTCTGTGTTTTAATATTAAATAATAGCAACCGCGGTCTGTCGACTATGGTCTATCGACTATTGACTTTTATAAAATAAAAAGCCCCGCAATTGCGAGGCTTTATAACTTATAGATAGGGTAATTAAACCGCTTTATTTAAACTACCCAACACGTTCGAAATTTTGTGCTTGTAAAGTTCTTTCAACGAATCACGAGCAGGTCCCAGATATTTACGCGGGTCGAATTCACCCGGTTTCTGAACAAACTGTTCACGAATAGCTGCAGTCATGGCCAAACGACCATCGCTGTCGATGTTAATTTTACATACGGCAGAAGCAGCTGCACGGCGTAATTGTTCTTCCGGAATACCAACGGCATCCTTCAACTGGCCACCATATTTATTGATGGTAGCCACCTTTTCCTGTGGTACGGAAGAAGCGCCATGCAATACAATGGGGAAACCAGGGATTTGTTTTTCGATTTCTTCAAGAATATCAAAGCGTAAGGGAGGTGGAACTAAAACACCTTCTGCATTACGTGTACATTGTTCCGGTTTAAACTTGTTAGCACCATGTGATGTGCCAATCGAAATAGCCAAGGAGTCAACACCTGTACGTTTTACGAAATCGATCACTTCTTCAGGACGGGTGTAAGTATGATGCTCGGCAGAAACTTCATCTTCAACACCGGCTAACACACCAAGTTCTCCTTCAACAGAAACATCATATTTATGAGCATATTCTACAACCTGCTTTGTCAATTCAATGTTCTTTTCATAAGGGAGGTGGGAACCATCGATCATTACCGATGAAAAACCAAACTCGATACATGATTTGCACAATTCAAACGAATCACCATGGTCAAGGTGAAGAACGATTGGAACGTTGCAACCCAGTTCTTTTGCATATTCAACAGCTCCCTGAGCCAAATAACGCAGTAAGGTTTGATTGGCATATTTACGTGCACCACTTGATACCTGTAATATCACCGGTGATTTGGTCTCAACACAGGCCTGAATGATAGCTTGCAATTGTTCCAGGTTATTAAAATTGAAGGCAGGAATCGCATATCCACCTTTTACGGCTTTCTGAAACAATCCCTTTGAATTTACTAGTCCTAAATCTTTATAATGAATCATCTCTTGTTATTTTATAAGGTTAAAAAACGAAACATCAAAATTAATTAAAATGTTTGGATAACAAACGTTTTGTTTGCCTTGAAAACGAGTTAATTTTTTACCGCGAAATCGGTTGCGCATAAGCAAGTACATCATTACCAGTAATTTCTTTATCACAAAGAATGATCAACCGTTCCAAAACATTACGGAATTCGCGGATGTTTCCTGTCCACGTAATATTCTGTAATTCACTAATTGCCTCCTGGTTAATGGTCTTTTTAGGCATTCCGTATTCCTCACATATAATTTTACAGAAATGCTCTGCCAGGAGCGGAATGTCCTCGAGACGCTCATTCAGCGAAGGAACGTGAATAAGAATAACGCTCAACCTATGATAGAGGTCTTCCCTGAAATTACCAGCTTCAATTTCTTTTTTTAAGTCCTTGTTTGTGGCTGCCACTATCCGCACATCTACCTTAATCTCTTTATCACCACCCACTCTTGTTATTTTATTCTCCTGAAGAGCACGCAAAACTTTAGCTTGTGCAGAAAGGCTCATGTCTCCGATTTCGTCCAGGAAAAGTGTGCCTCCGTTGGCAATTTCGAACTTGCCTTTCCGATCCTTGTAAGCCGATGTAAAAGCACCTTTTTCGTGGCCAAATAATTCGCTTTCTATTAATTCGGAGGGTATGGCAGCACAATTCACCTCCACAAAGGGAAAACCTCCACGCTGACTTTTCTCATGCAACCAGCGTGCCACCAATTCTTTGCCGGTTCCATTTTTCCCTGTAATAAGCACACGAGCATCAGTAGGTGCAACACGATCGATTATATCCAGCACCTTCTTAATAGCATCGGAATTTCCTACGATATCAAAAGTTTTTGTGACTTTTCGTTTCAGAACTTTAGTTTCGGTAAGCAAACTTGTTTTATCAAGACCGTTACGGATTGTTATAAGCAATCGATTCAAATCCAACGGCTTTTCAATAAAATCAAAAGCTCCCTTTTTAATAGCATCAACAGCTGTATCGATATTGCCATGACCGGAAATCATGATAACCGAAGCATCCGATGTAATTTCATGAATCTTCTCGAGCACCTCCAAGCCATCCATCTTGGGCATTTTGATATCACATAACACGATATCATACTTATTTTTCGAAAACATTTCCAAACCTTCAATGCCATCTATGGCTACATCGACCTGGTGATTTTCGTACTCCAGTATTTCTTTCAATGTGTTGCGAATACTCCGTTCGTCATCTATTACTAATATGGTTGCCATAATCTATTTGATTCTGAAATTTAACATGTAAGGCTTAAAGTCGAATATTTTCAGTTACTTCTAAGTTTCTTTATGATGCATTCACTATTACT
>DATBXH010001154.1:0-4742 GCA_036514375.1 Bacteroidales bacterium
ACTTGTTAATAAGTTGAGATTTTAGGAATCCTGGAATCTTTGAATTTATAAAATCAGAATGAACGACGAATTATTAAATATTACACCCGATGGCGAAGAATTAAACCCACAGGATTATACAAATCCTGAGGGGCAACAGCATGCAGATGAACTCCATAAAGTAATGCCGCTTACAGGTATGTACCAGGACTGGTTTCTTGATTATGCCTCTTATGTAATTCTGGAACGGGCTGTGCCACATTTACATGATGGGTTGAAACCTGTTCAGCGTCGTATTTTGCACTCGATGAGAAGGATGGATGATGGCCGTTACAACAAAGTAGCAAACATTATTGGTCACACTATGCAGTTTCACCCGCATGGTGATGCATCCATTGGTGAGGCGCTGGTACAAATGGGACAGAAAGATTTGCTCATTGATTCTCAGGGAAACTGGGGAAATATATTGACTGGTGACAACGCAGCCGCTCCCCGTTATATTGAGGCAAGACTTTCGAAGTTTGCGCTTGAGGTTGTTTTCAATCCCAAGACAACTGAATGGATGCTGAGTTATGACGGCCGTAATAAGGAGCCTGTAACATTACCGGTTAAATTTCCATTATTATTGGCTCAGGGTGTGGAAGGTATTGCTGTTGGATTGGCTTCTAAAATATTACCTCATAATTTTTTAGAGTTAATAGATGCTTCCATTGCATATCTTAAGGGAGAATCCTTTGAGCTTTATCCCGACTTTCCTACGGGTGGTTTGGTAGATGTTTCAAGGTATAACGATGGTTTACGTGGCGGTGCCATCAAGGTACGCGCACGTATTTCCAAGATTGATAAAAAGGCACTTGTAATCACTGAGATTCCTTTTGGTAAGACTACTTCCACTTTGATAGAAAGTATTCTTAAAGCAAACGAAAAAGGTAAGATCAAGGTCCGCAAAGTTGATGACAATACTGCCGAGAATGTGGAAATCGTTGTTCATTTGGCTCCTGGCGTTGAACCTGATAAGACGATCGACGCATTATATGCCTTTACCGATTGCGAGATTCCCATATCGCCCAATGCCTGTGTGATTGAGGACGATAAACCTAGATTTGTAGGTGTGTCGGAAATGCTGAAGATCTCAACAGACAATACCCTAAACCTTCTGAAGCGCGAGTTGGAAATCAGGTTAGCCGAACTTGAAGAAGAATGGCACTTGTCATCGTTGGAGAAAATTTTCTTTGAAAAGAAGATCTACCGTGAATTAGAAAAGGATACGGAAACCTGGGAACTGGTGCTCGAAGCGGTTGAAAAGGGTTTCGATCCATACCGCAAGCTATTGCGTCGTGAGATAACCCGGGATGATATTCTGAAGCTCACCGAAAAACCTGTCCGGAAAATTTCAAAGTTTGATATTAAGAAAGCTGACGAACTGATCAAGGGACTTGAGGAAGAGATGGTACATGTGAAAGACAATATCGAACATATTGTAAAATATACAATTGCTTACTTCCAGAATATCAAAAAGAAATATGGAGCCGCCAGAGAGAGAAAAACCGAAATACGCAGTTTCGATAATATTCAGGCTACACAAGTGGTTATTGCCAATGAGAAACTCTATGTGAACTGGGAAGAAGGTTTTGTTGGGTTTGGACTTAAGCGCGACCAGTACATTTGCGACTGTTCCGACATTGATGATGTAATTGCCTTCCGAAAAGATGGGACTTATGTGATTACTAAAGTTCAGGATAAAGCATTTCTGGGTAAAGGATTACTTCATGTAAACGTGTTCCGTAAAAATGACATCCGTACTATTTATAATGTTATATATAGGGATGGAAAAAATGGGCCTATCATGATGAAGCGCTGTGCAATCACTGGGATTACCCGCGATAAGGAATACTCACTTACCAAGGGTACGACAGATTCACAAATACTTTATTTTACAGCCAACACAAACGGTGAGGCTGAAATTGTAAGAGTAACCCTCCGACCACGTCCGCGTCTGAAAAACCTGATTATTGACCTTGATTTTGGGCAAGTGGCAATTAAGGGTCGTGATGCCCAAGGCAATATTCTCACCCGATACGCCGTGCATAAGATTGTTTTGAAGGAAAAGGGTGTATCCACATTAGGAGGACCAAAAATTTGGTACGATGAAACAGTAAACCGTTTGAACATGGATGGTAAAGGAACATTACTCGGGGAATTTGCAGACAGTGACCGTATCCTGGAGGTTACCAAATCTGGTTCTTATCGATTAACATCATCCGATCTTACAACACATTTCGAGGACGATGTATTACATGTGGAAAAATTCCATTCAAACAAAATTTATTCTGCTGTTTATTATGATGCTGAACAAAAGAGTTATTATCTGAAACGGTTTATGTTTGAGGCGACATCAAACATGACAAATTTCACTACTGAGGAAGCAGGCTCTAAACTGATATGCATCAGTGGACACCAGCATCCGCGCTTTGAGATTAAATTTGGAGGCGCCCATAAAACACGTCCGGTAGAGATAATTTTGGCAGAGGAGTTTATTACTGTGAAAGGGGTAAAGGCTAAGGGTAAAAGATTGACTACATTTGTTGTTGCTGATGTTAAAGAGCTGGAGCCATTGATTCCCGACGAGGAATTCATTGAATCGCCATCCAACGCGGATAATCTGGACGAACTAAATATCGGTCAGGACACGGAGGATGATACTTCCCAGATGTCATTGGAAATATAATCAAGAACAGAAGGCGGGGAAGCAGAATACCGCTGACTGTTAGAAAGATCAATAGCTTGCATGTTATTTTAAAACATTTATTCATTTGATTATGCGCGTTTTTTTAATTGGTTTCATGGGCAGTGGGAAAACTACTATTGGCAAGCCTTTAGCTGCTAAACTTGGCTATCGTTTTATTGATCAGGACGATATTTTGGAAGAACGTTTTGGAATGACAATTACAGAGGTATTTGCGAAATTTGGAGAGCCTAAGTTTCGGGAGACAGAACATGAGGTTCTTAATGAATTGTGCCAACTTGAGAATATTGTAGTTGCTACTGGCGGAGGATGCCCTTGTTTTTTTGATAACATGGAAATGATGAATCAACATGGGATAAGTATTTACTTGAAGGGTGATCCCAAAACTTTGGTGCATCGTTTGAAAGATTCTCATGGAACCCGCCCTCTGATTAAAGATAAAACTGAACAGGAGCTTATTCAATATATAACTGACAAACTTGCTGAACGGGATCAATTTTATTCCCGGGCAAAATATACAGTGCAAGCTTTAAATCTTAAGGTAGAGGATATTTTCCAACTTTTAAAAGGAATCAAATCCAGATTCTAAGTCTAAGTAACCTTTAACCGAAACCGTTATGAACCTTGTTCAAAAAACATCGTCAGCTGTTACTTCATACCGTCCCAATCAACCAAACATGATAAAATTCTGACAAGCCACATTCTAACTATCTATTTTCCTAAAGTTTTGGCCGGTTTATTATAAAATTGTCATATATTTAGGGAGGAATTTCCCCAACGAAATTTTATCTGAAACTATGATAAAATATATTGTTAATGCCCTAAATATTGACGATTTGCCAAGATGGCTGCTAGTCAATTTATTTTTAGCGGCTATGATTTTAGGCATTTTCAATGCATTGTTTTTTATTACATCCTTTTCTGGTTTTCTGGCGCATCATGATCTCACCTTTTACCCCGAGATAGTCGCTGGCTCTGGTATATTGGGGGTCCTAATGTTTAACCTCTATAAGTATTTGTTAAAAAATTATTCGCTTCAAACAACTGCTTTTGTTTTCTTTGGTGCATTTGCACTAATCATTCTAGTTGCTGAGTTCCTTCCGGTATTTTTTCCGTTTATATCTAGCTCGGTTGTTTTGCTGGGTATTTGGATGCCAGTAACCATTATCTCCGAACAAATTTTTTATAAAATAGCTGAGAATATTCCTTCTGTCAAAGAACATCAGAATCTTAAACGATTTCTGGAATTTGGAACCATTGTAGGTAGTGTATTAATGAGTATTATAGTTATTTTATTGGCATTATTGCAGGTAACAGTTCCTTTCCTTATTATTTCAATAGTTTGCCTACTGTTTGTGGTTTTAAATTATGCTTTTTTATCGAAACGGATGGAATATAAGTTCGAGAATAAGGATGATGAGTCTGTTGACTCTCTTATTTCTCTATTATCGGAGGTTCCACTTAAACGGACTGTTCTGACAGTTGTGCTTTTTGCAACTCTATCAATCTTGACATTTGTTTTTGTTGAGTATTCCTTTCTTTCAGTGCTTGATAAAATATACAATAACGAAATCCAACTACTTCAATTTATGGGTTTTTTTATGGCTGCTATAATGACAGTTAACTTGATATTAAAATTATTCGTATATCAAAATCTTATAAAATCATTCCGAATAAACAAAGCCTTACAGGTATCGCCATTCTTTATGTTTTTGATGATGTTGGTAATTAATGTATTGCTTTTAATTCCGAAGTACGATACTATATTGGGTCCTTTCTCGTTATTGTTCCTGAGCATTGTGTTGTGTCGTTTCTTCTCATATCTGTTGCGCGAATCGTTTGAGCTTTTTTCTTTAAGGCTTTTCTTTTCGGCAATTGAGACTTATACAAAAAGGATAGTTTCAAGGTTTTTATACCAGTTACTTAATTTTTGGTCGTTTATTTTTGCCGGGTTACTTCTTCTGTTGTTTAATTCCATGGAGATTAAATCATTGAATGGTATTTTATTGGTTAATAT
>DATBXH010001155.1:0-2157 GCA_036514375.1 Bacteroidales bacterium
TAAAACTAACCGGCAAAAGACTTGTCAGCGGTTTTAAAAAGCTTAGCACTGTTGAAAACTTTGTACGTTGGTCTTGCTGTTTTGCAGTATTTGGATTGGCTACAGAGGTGGGTATTGACCTCAAGTAATTTATGCCTTTCCAGCTACCACCAATCACGGTGCCGACTTTACCAGCCACACCGCCTAAGATACCCTGTTTAATTACGCCCATTTTAAGTCGTTTTTAAATTAATACTAAAAATTTTTAGAACCGAACTGGATTTGGTACGGCTTTGATATGGATTCGGTAATATTTTCGTCCTTATACAAACGCTTTGCAAATCACGGTCGAAATTTACTTTAATAATGTCAGGAATATTGCATAAGCGGCTCTAATGCTGCGGTTTGCGTCATTATGCTGTAATGGGATAATTCTTTCAATCAATACATTTTCAAAAGAAACTGTCATTAAAAAAAGTTTTCAACCTATTACATGAAAATTGCGCTTTGAATTAGCGTTAGGTGCAGTAACTTTCATGTAAAAAGCCATGGAAGTAATTATTACAAACGGATGTGGTTTAGATGTACATCAGGCCACCGTAGTAGCATGTGTTCAGAAACAAGGACATAATAAGCAAATAAAAACATTTGGAACAACTACAGAAGAACTGGGAAAGCTTAAACAATGGATCAAAAGTGAAGATGTGACCCATATAGCTATGGAAAGTACCGGGGTGTTCTGGAAACCGGTATTTCATGTGTTGGAAGATAAGCAGTGGGAGATTTTACTGGTTAACGCCAGGCACATCAAGAAGGTGCCTGGCAGAAAGACTGATGTCCAAGATTGTGAATGGATTTGTAAGCTTTTACGTTCGGGATTACTAAAAGGAAGCTTTATACCTCAGGATGATATTCGACAACTACGTTCACTTACCCGGCACCAAAAAACGTTACAACATCAAATACAAAACGAAAAGAACAGGGTGCACAAATTGTTACAAGAGTGCAATATAAAAATCACACAGGTTTTGAGTGATATTTTTGGCTTAGCAGGAATGAACATATTAAATGATTTGGCCAAAGGTATAACCGATGCAAATAAATTGGCCGTTTATATGGAGCACAACAAGCAACTATTGCGCAAAAAAGATGAGGCAATAGCCTGCCTAAAGGGTAAATTTACCCATACGCACCAAATAATGCTTGGTACAATGCTGAATACTATTGCATTTTACCAAAAACAAATTGAAATATTAGATAAAGAAGTGGAAAAACTACTTAAACCGTATCGGTTAGAACACGAGCTTCTTCAAACCATTCCCGGGGTAAGGGCAAAAGCCGCCAGTCATATCATAGCTGAATTGTCATCAAATATGGAAGCTTTTCCCGATGAGAAGCATTTGTCATCATGGGCAGGACTTTGTCCAGGTAATAACGAAAGTGCAGGTAAAAAAAAAGCTCCCGCTTAAGGCATGGTAATAACCATCTTCGGGCAATGCTTATTGAATGTGCCTGGGCTGGTATAAGGACGAAAGACACATATTTCAGGGCAAAGTATTACAAACTTGCATCCCGGGTAGGCAGAAAGAAAGCATTGGTAGCCATAGCCCATAAAATATTGATTAGTTGTTATCATATGCTCAAATTTAAAATGCCGTTTAAAGACCTCGGAAGTGATTATTTTACAAAAGGAAACGAAGATAAATTGTTACTACACTATAAGAAGAAAATACTGAAGCTGGGCTATGATATAGCTGTACAGCCAATAGGTAGTGAATTAGAAGAACCTCGTCAGAGCTACAAAACCGATTCTTACTGGTGATAAGTTCCCGAAAAAGAAACTGGTATTGGCCTGCATATAAGCACCCTATATTGTTGCCAAAGAGCATGTGGAAGAAAGTTTTCAACCTTTAGCAGGCTTAGCTTTGACTTGGTTTTTTATTCCATACCATACTAATACTACGATATAACAATGTATCGGATGGATTTTTATTGCCTTTAACAAAGAATATTTTCGGAAGAAGAAAGAAAAAAACGAGAAAAAAAGAAAAAAGAAAGCCTTTTTTGAGGCGGGTTAAGGCATGGTGTCAAGGTTTTTGCGATATTTTTTGATACCTGAAAGTATTAAATCAAACCATCAAAAAATATTGCAAAACCCAGCGGGCTTGACCTTGAAAC
>DATBXH010001156.1:0-3595 GCA_036514375.1 Bacteroidales bacterium
ATCTTTTATACCGATTAAACCTCAGATCTCAGGGAATCGGGGAATATATTCACCACTATATGTGAATTTCTTATGATCCGGAACCTTTCGACTTTCCGGGGGATGAAACGTAGATCGGACAGTAATAATCAGTAAGTACTAATGTAAAATATCAGAGATGAACGAAGATAGCTATTACCGGATTTTGATTGCAGATAATAATTCTGAAGAAATTGAAGCAATCAGGGAAATCATCTCATCTGGTTTCCCGGCCTCGGTTGATACAACCCTTTCTTCCAAAGAGGCAATCATGCAGATCGATTACCATGTCTACGATTTGATCATCATGAATTTTGATGTGAATGAAAGATCGGACATTAAATTGAAAGAGTATATTTCTTCGTCTTTTTTAAACAGCAATTCCAATATTATCTTTATTACAGATAACGATGACCCTCAAACATCACTTCCTGAGAAAGTAAAGCGATTGGAAAGCTTCATTACAAGGCCGATCAAGCGAAATGAATTATTTCAGTTACTGCAGCTTCATTTTTTACTGATAAAAAAGGAGCAGGAATTTCATGTTCAATGGAAGGAAGAGAAAAAGAAAAGAGAGCTCCTCGAAAACGAAATAGAAAAAAGCCGTAAGGATTTTGGAAATATTGTGGAAAGGAGCAGTAATGGTATCCTGATTGTCGACCAGGAAGGCATGATTCAATTTGTCAATGAAGCCGGCGAAAAGGTTTTTCTGCGGCAAAAAGATGAGCTTGTCGGGCATCAGTTTGGTGTGCTGCTTGGCTTTGATAAGCGTACTGAAATAGACATTGTCAGGAGCGACGGAGAAGTGGGTGTTGGCGAAATTACCACGGTGGACACGGAATGGGACGGTAAGCCTGCAAAACTTGTCATCATAAACGATATAACCAAACATAAAAAACTGCAGGAAAGCTTGGAAATTGCCATGCAGAAGGCCCAGGAATCCGATCGTTTAAAGACGGCTTTCCTGGCAAACATGAGTCACGAAATCCGCACTCCGCTTAATGGGATTCTTGGTTTTTCGCAGCTTCTGGACAACAATATAGACGCAGAACGAAAACATTTCTATGTAAGCTCTATCATTTCCTGTGGTAACTATTTGCTGGATATCATCAGCGATATCATCGATATTTCGCAGATCGAATCCGGGCAGATGGTCATCAACGAATCGGAATTCAACCTGATTGAATTAATTAACGAAGTGTATGAGATGTATAGGATCAATGCTAAAGTGCTGGCCAAAAATCTTGAACTCGGTTTGGAATATCCTCATGCAGAATCGATCATGGTTCACTCCGATCCGTCACGGCTGAAACAGATTTTGATTAATTTACTGAACAACGCGGTAAAATTCACGGACAAGGGTAAGGTAAGTTATGGTTTTGAAATAAAAGATGCTCGTATACAATTTTTTGTAAGAGATACCGGCCCGGGTATTGCGAAATCTGACTTCGAAATTATTTTTGAACGGTTCCGACAGCTCGAGGCTCCTAAGAATAAACTGAATGAAGGGAATGGGCTCGGCCTTTCCATATGTATGGCTTTGGTTCACTTGTTGGGTGGCGAAATCTGGCTGGAATCGGAACTTAACGTGGGAACAACTTTTTATTTCACCATACCGGTTCTATTAACCGATATGCCTTTATCAGATACAACATTTTCCAAAACGTCTAAAGTAAAAGCAGGCTTTCGGAATAAAAAGATTCTGATTGTGGAAGATGAAGAGTCAAATTTCTATTTTATGCAAGCCGTAATTAAGGATCTGGACACCACCATATTTTGGGCAAAAGACGGACAGGAAGCCGTGGAAATAGCCATGAAGGAAGACGTAGACCTGATTCTCATGGATATGAAATTACCCGTAAAAAGTGGTTACGATGCAGTAAAGGAAATCCGAAAACAAAAGCCGACGATCCCTATCATTGCTCAAACGGCATACGCGTTGAGCAATGACAAGGAAAAGGTTCTCGCTGCAGGATGCAACGACTACATTGCAAAACCCATTAAAGTAGACGAACTGATGTACAAAATGAACAGCTTTCTGAATTAGCCCGAACAAAACCATAGGGTTTATGACAGAATCAGGATCAGCATGCTATTATTTGATCAGCTAAATAACAACAACTGTTCGTTTTGCACCTGATACCAAAGTATTCTTTTCATTTAAATGAACTAGCCGGAGGGATTCATGGCCCGACTTTCGCACCCGAATCTACAGGCAATCTTATATTTACTTTAGCAAAACACCTGAAGTTTGACAATAAATTTTAATTTTGTTTTGACCATTTTTGATGTAAAATGCCCCACGAAGAAAAAATAATTGAAGTATCCCATCTGGCAAAATATTACGGAAAGCTTAAGGCTGTGGACGATGCCAGTTTCAATGTGTTCCGTGGCGATGTATATGGCTTTCTTGGTCCCAACGGCGCAGGGAAAAGCACCACCATCCGCACCATTCTTTCTTTAATAAAGCCAACAGGCGGACAAATTAAGGTATTTAATAAGGACATCACCACGCACAGGCATTACATTCTGCAACGTATTGGCTGTATTGTGGAGAAACCTGATTTTTACAACTACCTGTCTGCCGAGAAGAACCTGGAAATATTTGCCCGCATCTCCGGGGTTGATATTCCCAGAAAAAGAATACATGAAATGATCGATTTTGTCGGCCTCAAAGGGAGGGAAAAGGATAAACTACGCAGTTTTTCGCATGGCATGAAGCAACGGCTTGGTATTGCCCAGACCCTGATTCACGACCCGGAATTAATTATCCTCGACGAACCTACCACCGGTTTGGATCCGCAGGGGATCATCGATATCCGTAACCTGATCCTGCAACTGAAGAACGAACGGAATAAAACCATCCTGCTCTCCTCGCACATCCTTTCCGAAATTGAATTAATTGCAAACCGGATGGTGATTATCAATAAAGGAAAAACCGTCGTACAGGGCTCTGTCACCGAGCTTCTGGACAGCCAGGACCTCATCGTTTCGTTTCATGTAAACAATGTAGAAAAGGCTAAACAACTTACCCAATCATCAAACCTTAACCTGGTGATAGAAAGCACGGACGATAAGAACCTGTTCATCCACATTTCCCAGGAAAAAATTCCGGTACTTAATAAATTATTTTGCGATCACGGTGTGCTGGTGTATTCCATTGAAGCAAAACGAAAACTCGAAGATTATTTTCTAAAACTCATCGGATCATGAAATTCTGGAAGAATACATACAACGAACTTATAAAAATTGCTGCCAAACCGCGCAGTTATATCGGCATCGGCGCCATTACGCTGATCGTGGGCATCATCCTTTTTGCCATGCGGATAGATGGGGCAAGTTTTATATCCTTTATGACCAAGGCATTTGAGCAATCCATGTCGTTCGAAGGAAATATTTTAAATGGAAACCTCGTTGCATTTATTATTCTGCAAACGCTCATTGTACATGTACCCTTACTGATAGCCCTTGTTACAGGCGACCTTGTTTCCGGCGAGGGGGCTATGGGTACCATCCGTTTGCTGATAACCAAACCCATCTCGCGGACCAGTGTTTTGTTTTCAAAATACCTTGCCGG
>DATBXH010001157.1:0-3273 GCA_036514375.1 Bacteroidales bacterium
TAATAGCAAGCAAAAATAGTATTATTTTGAATTACTATTTCTAAAATTATGCTCTTTTATGACCCATTGACTTCCTGCATTAACTCTTGGGAACATTGAAATCGGCTGCAACGATGCCGGGAGCTTTATACCTTCGCCAAAACTTTGTTAATGAAGTAAATTCAAAGAATCTGTTGACTATTTTAACCTTCATCAAAGAAAAGAAAACTAAATAGATAAGATAGAAGCACAAGAGTTTGAAAGCCCAGGTGAATGGAAAAAGAAGAATTGGCTTCAGATGAAAATTCGGACCGGTGATGTATTGATCCACGGCGTCACTAAGCCAAAAGAATACAGGTATAGCAGAGGTGAGGTAAATAATGATGACGGCCAGTGAGTGCGAACTCTGAATGGATTTTTGCGGACATATATTGATGCATCGCATGCAGCTTTCGCAGGTAAAGCGCCAGTATGGCCTGTTATTTTTAATGATGACAGATTCTGTTGGGCATTTTTGTTCACAGAGCCGACAATTGTTGCAATCGGCTGAGGCCATAAAAGTCTTGGACAGAAAGAAACGACCGTATATAAAATAAAGTAAAGCAATAGGCGAAATCGCGAGATCGACCGGTAATGCCCAGAAAAATTTTGGCGCGTAAAAGGTTTGTCCGGTTATCATTTTTTCTGTGAAGCGGGTTACTTCCTTTTTTCTCCTGCTAAAAATAGAATCAACTACCTTTTGGCGTAACCCGGGATGGATTGAGATCCAGTTGGAAGGGAGATCAACAGGCTGTAATCCTTTTATTTTATATTTTTTCAGAAATAGTATAACCATAGGTAACAATTGGGCAATACCACTTAGGCCCGGTACAAAGAGCTTACTCATTTTCATCCCTGCCCTGGTATTTAGGAGAAAAACATCCTGTCCTTTGGACAGCGGAAAGCGAAGAATGAACTTCAACATAATCCATGGTAAGTTAAAACCATGAGTCGGTGAGCTAAACCCGATCAGAGTTTTCCCCTCAGCAACCGACAACTCAATTTTTTTATAACGGTCAATCGGAATGAGTCGGACATTTATGCCCGATTGTGTTGCAATTTCCGAAATCCATCGTGAAGCCTGAAGCGCATTTCCGGTCCCGGAGAAATAATAAATAAAAATGTTGGTATAGCAATTCATAGCCAAGCGGTTTTATATAAAGATAAAATTTGTCGGAAACAAAAGAGCGATAATCAGCTTAAAAATCCGATATAGATCGTTAAGAATACAGATTTATAAGTGATATGAATATTTTATCTTGCGCCCGAATTCAATTAATTTCAGGTCTGCTAAATGATTTATCTTCATTTAAGTGGATATTGAGAAATCAAGATTAATAAAAAAAGTATGAAAATACCAAGATACACAAACAACTGGATGAGCATTGTAGGGATTTTCCTGGCGATTAATAGTTTTATACTGATCGCTGTATTGTTCATTATTTCGTTTACTATGGGGGCCGGGTCGTCCTACCTCGGCATTTATATTTATATTGTACTGCCTGCTTTGTTGGTGATCGGACTTATTCTTATACCGGCAGGTATGTTAATTAAATACAGGAGAAGTAAAGGTAAGGCTTCAGAACAAGGGCAACGATGGCCACTCCTTGATCTGAACAATAAAAAGCAGCGCAAAAAAGTTGCTATTCTTTCTACTGTTACTTTGGCTTTTATACTGATATCGGCTGCTGGTAGTTATCAGGCTTACCATTATACCGAATCTGTCGCATTTTGCGGAAAGTTGTGTCACTCCGTAATGAACCCTGAGTATGTAACATACCTGAATTCTCCTCATGCGCGTGTAAAATGTGTTGAATGCCATGTAGGCGAAGGAGCCGACTGGTACGTAAAATCAAAAATCTCCGGGTTATATCAGGTATATTCGGTTACATTTCATAAATATTCAAGGCCGATTCCTACACCTATTAAGAGCTTGCGACCTGCCAGGGAAACCTGTGAAAATTGCCACTGGCCACAGAAGTTTTATGCTCGTCAGCTTCGTAATCAAAGAGGTTTTTTAACAGATTCGCTAAATACCGACTGGAACATATCCATGCAGATGAAGGTGGGGCCTGAATATAGCTCGTTCGGGTTAAGCGAGGGAATTCACTGGCATATCAATCCAGACGTTAAAATTGAATACATTGCGTCAACAAATGATCGGGAATCCATACCTTGGGTAAGGTACACTAATCTGAAGACCGGAAAGGTACAGATATTCCAGGATTCTGAAAATATGCTGGATAAAAAAGGAATGGATACATTAAAGGCAGGCATGCGCACCATGGATTGTATGGATTGTCACAACCGTCCTGCCCATGCTTACAAGTCAGCTCCGGTATACGTTGATAATGCTTTGTTGTCAGGCTCAATTCCCAAAGAATTACCTTTTGTCAAGAAAGCAGCGATGCAGGTACTGAAGGATCCATTTGCAAGCACAGATGCGGCAATGCGTTGCATAAGAGATAGTATGTACGATTTTTATAAGAACAAGTATCCTCAGATATTCTCATCTGAGAAGAATTTGATTGATAAGGCAATCACTGGTATTCAGGAGGAATTTAAGAAGAATGCTTTTCCGGAAATGAACGTAAACAATACCAGTTACCTGAACCATATTGGTCACCTCGAATCTGATGGTTGTTTCAGATGCCATTCAGGCAATCACAAAGATGAATCTGGTCAGGTTATTTCCAAGGATTGTAATCTATGTCATACGATTGTAGGGCAGGGGACATCGAAAAACTTTGAGTCTGTTGCTTTGAAAAATTCGTTGGAATTCAAACATCCCATAGATATTGGTGATGGCTGGAAAGAAAGCAATTGTTCAGAGTGTCATAAAGTACTTTATCCCTAAATATATATTAACTGAGCATAGTGTTTTACTGAAATTAGGAAGGACACTATGCTCAGATTTAACCTTTCAGTGATATTTCTTCAAGGATCTCGTTATTGGAAATAGAAACTTTTTTACCCTCCAGCCTGATAATCTGTTCATTTTCAAATTCCTTGAGAATACGTATAGCGCTATCCTTAGTCATTCCTGATAGCTCACCTATGTCTTGTCTGGACAAGGATAATTCGAAATTTGAAGAATTAAAAACTTCTTTACTTAAATAAAGCAAAACATCAGCAATTCGTCCATGCATTTGCTTTTGAGTCAGGCTAAACATCCTGTCCAGAGTCTTTATGCTATTTGAACTATAATTAGCAATAAAAGCCTCCGCAAAATTTGGATTCTTACGGATTAATGTT
>DATBXH010001158.1:0-3548 GCA_036514375.1 Bacteroidales bacterium
ATGATACCCTGGATATCGCCGCCATGACGACCATCCGGATCCGACCTTTTTGGCTTCTCATACGTGTCGATGGTTGAATCATTGGCCGGGTTACCATTAGAGAACCTGTCCGGCATCAGCAAATAAATGACATCGGATGAATTAAAACCTTTGCGTAATGCTGAGTTTGGCCTTCGCTCCAACAGCCTGAAATCATATTTCGCCACGATATTCTTATCTTTCCAGAATTCGATGGGATAGGTACCAGCCTTGGCAGTGTCGGAAATAACCAGATCAAGAAAAAGGTAATTGGCACTTTCTACTTTGGTTACACTGTGGAGACGCACACCGGGTATATCCAGCCTTACCTCGGCAAGGGAAATATTCGGACCATACACCAAAAGCTGGAGATTAGGATTTTTCATACCAATCCACCAGTTTGAAGGCTCAATGCGTTTCAGACTTATCTTAACCGGTGCGCCAATCATGTCAATAGCAAATAGAACGGTAAATACAAAAATAAACAACCTGTTCTTCATTTCATCATTAATTTGAATGTGTTAAAATCTTGTCACCTCCTGCGATGATCATGTCAATCTGTTTCGGTTGATTTTCCTTGAATTCAACGTCCTTCCCGTAAACATTAATGGTTAACCCTCCACCTTTTGTAACAAGATTGACGTGTTGTTTATTAACCGTTACCAGGACATCTACATCTCTGAATATTATTTTAAAGGAATACTCATCCCATTTATCCGGAATCCTTGGATAAAGTTGTAATTTCCCATTTCTTACACGCTTTCCGCCAAACCCTTCCACGATTGACATCCAGGTACCGGCCATGCTGGTAATATGAAGACCTTCGTGTACTTCACGATTGTAATCGTCGATATCAAGACGCGAGGTACGCAGATACAATTCATAAGCTTTCTCCATGTTTCCAAGACGGGCAGCCAAAATCGAATGTACACAGGGTGATAAGGATGATTCGTGAACAGTCCGCGCCTCATAAAAGTCAAAATGTCTGCGAATGGTATCCGTATCATAGTTTTCCTCAAACAGATAAATTCCCTGCAGCACATCGGCCTGTTTGATGAAGCAGGAACGCAGAATCCGGTCCCACGACCAATGCTGATTAATCGGCCGATGAGAGGGGTCTAAATCCTTTGCAAGTATCTGTTCTTTATCCAGGTATCCTTCCTGCTGCAAGTACACTTTTAGTTCGGTATCGTATGGAAAATAAAGATTTTCGCCTATCTCCTTCCATGTCTTGGTTTCCGAAACCTCATCCAATTTCGTTTTTTGAGCAATTTCTTTGTACCTGGACGGGCTAATTTTCTTTACTATATCAATTGCCTCGCGTGTATAATCCAAACACCATTTGGCAATGGTACTTGTATACCAATTGTTATTTACATTATTTTCATACTCATTGGGGCCAGTAACACCAAGCATTACATACTGTTTTTTGGTCTGGGAATAGTTCACACGCTGGTTCCAGAATCGCGAAATACCAATGAGAACCTCAAGTCCGTAGTCCGCAAGATATTGTTCATCACCTGTATGACGAATGTAATTATAAATTGCAAAGGCTATTGCCCCGTTACGATGAATTTCTTCAAATGTAATTTCCCATTCGTTATGGCATTCCTCGCCATTCATTGTAACCATGGGATAGAGCGCTGCCCCATTCTTAAATCCCAGCTTTCCTGCATTTTCAATTGCTTTCTGAAGATGCTTATAACGGTATTTCAAAAGATTACGGGTAACCTTTGAGGGTGAGGTAGACAGGAAAAACGGAATGCAATAAGCTTCCGTATCCCAATAAGTGCTACCTCCATACTTCTCACCGGTAAAGCCCTTTGGACCGATGTTCAGACGCTCGTCTTCGCCAGTATATGTCTGATTCAAATGAAAGATATTAAATCTGATACCCTGTTGTGCTTCAATATCTCCTTTTATATTAATGTCGCTATGCAACCAAATATTTGCCCATTTATTTCTATGCTCTTCAAAAAGCAAATCATACCCAACCTCAAAGGCTTTATTTGCAGTTTTTTGAGCCAGTTCAGCGAGACTCTCAGCAGGATGGTCGAGCGATGTTAAAACAGCCGCATATTTGTAAAGAACCAGGGTCTCACCCTCCCTTACATCGACTTTTACCATATTCCCCGAATATTTGGGCCCCTTAATAAGAGTAGGCTGAACACAAACCACTTGTCCATTAAGTTCCAACTGATATTTCATAGCAAAAGCCACGGTAAAATCAAGTTTCTTTGTTTGGCCAACCAGGCAGCCTTCGCCCTCAGAAGATATAGAATCGAGAATATTCCAAAACTTTTCGTTGTAATTGGCATCTTCGTTTTTTACATCTCCATCCAAGTAAGGAGTAACATGAATTTCACCATAAAAATTTAACGGAGTCAAAGTGTATCGGATAACTCCAATTTCAGAATTAGCCATACTTAGAAATCTGGTGGCTTCTACCTTAATTCTATCTCCATTAGGAAGTATGGCAGTAAAATTACGTTGCAGATACCCTTCTTTCATGTTTAATACCCTGGTAAAATCCTCAACTTTACACTTTGCCAAATCCAAATGCTCCAGATTTATCTTAATGTCAATACCTATCCAATTGGGTGAATTAAGAACTTTTGCAAAATATTCCGGATATCCGTTTTTCCACCAGCCAACACGGGTTTTGTCCGGATAATAAATACCAGCCACATAGCTCCCTTGTAAGGATTTTCCTGTATATTGTTCTTCGAAATTAGCGCGTTGTCCCATATGCCCGTTTCCGAGACTGAATATACTTTCCGAAGCCTTATGATTTGCCGGATCAAAGCCTTCTTCGACAATACACCATTCGTCGCTTTTTAAATATCTCTTCATAATCAATAAATTCGTTTTATTTCATTCATGTGTTTTGCGTCTACAAACAACAACCAGCCTATTCTTCCAGAAGTCTATTATTAGTAACTAAATAGCTATTTCAGTTCGTTCAACTTTTGGAATGAAAAGTCTACAAAACCAGGAATAACCAGATTTGCTTTCCCAAGTATCTTTCTACTGCCAATTCCCACACATTTCATTTTAGCAGCAATAGCCGCCTCAATGCCTGCTTCTGCGTCTTCAAATACCACACAATTTTCAGGAGGAATATGAAGTTCTTCAGCGCCTTTCAAAAAGATTTCAGGATCAGGCTTTGCTTTAGTCACCTTAGTACCATCAATAACTGCATCAAAAAGATGGGCAATCTGAAGCCTGTTTAATATGACCATCGCATTCTTACTGGCCGAACCGAGAGCTATTTTCACATTATGCTGTCTCAGTTCCAAGAGAAAATCTTTTGCCCGTGGTAGTATCTCATCAGGCGTCATCTGCAAAATATAACTCAGATAATCTTTGTTCTTCCTCTCGGCAAGTCGCTCCTTAGTCTGCTGATCAAGCGTGATGCCGCCTACTTCAAGTAAGATTTCAAGAGATCGCATGCGCGAAACACCCTTCAGTCTTTCGTTATGTTCCTCGGTAAATTCAAACCCTAACTCACGGGCAATTTCACGCCACGC
>DATBXH010001159.1:0-6117 GCA_036514375.1 Bacteroidales bacterium
GTATTAAAGCTGATAACGTTTTTTTTCTGTTTTTATATAATATTTTCATATCTGTCAAATTTTAGAATGTCAAGTTTAATCCAAGCGTAAAAATACGGGTAGCCAGGCCACCGGTTTCAGGATCGCCGTAAACCCATTCCTTTTGCCATACCGCAACATTGCGGATAGATCCGTACACTTTTACTTTTTCAATATTAAGTTTTTTAATCAGCAGTTTGGGCAACGAGTAACTCACCGATATATTATCCAGACGGATGAATGAGCGGTCATAAACCTTGCTTGGCGTGGAAACTCCAGCCGGTCCCTGAGCATCCAACCGAGCGTATTTATTGGTTGGATTTTCAAGAGTCCAGTATTCTTTGGTAAAAGTGTTCATACCATTGGTTATCAGCGAACCGTCATTATCGCGGTTCAGGTAATCGGTCGAAAGGCTCTTATGTCCCATAAAGGAATACATGCTGAACGAGAATGTCAGGTTTTTCAGGAAAGTAAACTCATTACGCAACGACCAGCTAATGGGAGGAGCAGTCTGTCCCTGAAACTCCTTGTCTTTATCGTTATACACAGGAGTTATAGATCCGTCGGCATTTACTTTATCGTCAGCAGTATAGTTATTGGCAACCTTAGGATCGCCGGGGGATTGCCCGTATCTTGCAGCTTCAGTTACCTCATTGATCTGCCAGATACCGGTAACCTTGTAATCCCAGATAGCACTGATGGGTTGATTCATATACCATTTGCTTGCTAAATCGCTCACTTCATTATCGAGGTGTTTGATTTCATTCTTGTTGTAAGAGAAGTTGAAGGTAGTTCTCCATTCCAACATGCTATTTTTTATATTTTCAGAGTTAATTGAAAACTCGATACCGCTATTCGATACTTCGCCAAGATTGGTGGCAATGGAAGTAAATCCGGAGAAACCTGGTAAAGTTTTGCTCATAATCATATCTTTTGTATTCATGATATAATATTCGATATTACCGGTAATACGATCGTTAAAAAAGCCATAATCAAGGCCTACGTTGTATGCTTCGGTTTTTTCCCATTGCAGATTAGGATTTGCCAAACGATCAATCGATAAGTATTTATAAATGGTAAGGTTACCGGAAGCATCCAAGTACCCCTGATATTTGTTACTACCAGTACCAAGGTTGGCAAGTGAAAGATATGGGTCACCAAGTGAACGGTTTCCATTCTTACCATACGAAAAGCGAAGTTTTCCTGTACTCATCGTTTTAAAATTGAAGAATTTTTCGTTGGTAAATGCCCAAGCAAATCCTGCAGATGGGAAGGTTGCATACGGATTGTTCGTCCCGAAAGCCGAATAACCATCGCGACGAACTGAGAGTGTTACCATATAACGGTCGTTATAAGAATAAAACAAGCGAGCTAGCAAGGCATCGGCTGTCTGGGTCGAATCTGAAGACATATAACTGCTTTTCGTTTTGTCGCCGTTCGCGGTATTGTGGAATCCCAGTGCATCGGAAGGCAATATATTGCGGGCTTCAATTCTGTCCCTCCAGTATTGTCGTTCTTCGGCTTCCTGCACTAGGGTAAGGTTTATGTGATGTTTTTCTTTGAATGTGTAATCCCAATTGATAGTATTGTTGAGTGACCAGTCGAAACGTTTCGTCTGCTCACGGTTCACCAAACCATTGTTTGTACTTTTCCAATCGGGATTTTCGGCGGATTCGAAATAACGATCGTAAAAAAACTGGTATCTAGGAGAAGCATTGAACGAATACGTAACGTTAAATGGCAACTTAATCTTGGCATTCAGTATGCTGTTAAGTACGGTATAGCCTTTTTCCAGATCCATATACTGCCTGTTAAAATCGTAGTTGTAGTGATAGCCTTGAGTCGCACCCATCGGTCCAAGTACTAAAACGCCAGAAGTGTCGTGAGAAGCATACGGACTGAGTTTTACCTGGTTAGCGTCCCAATAATTTGTGCCTAATCCAGGCTGAATATCCCCGTCACTACGGTTTTGGAAATTTACATTAGCGCCTACCTCAAGCCATTTATTTACTTTACCTTCCACCTTCATGTTACTACGGACAGACTGATATACATTACCAACTACAGCGCCTTCATTGTGAAGATATCCCAAAGACATATAGTAGTTCATCTTCTCGTTGGCACCCGATATACTGGCGTTAATATCTTTATCAATACCGGTACGGAAGGTATGGTTGTACCAGTCGAAAGATCTGCCGGCCAAATAATTTTTAAGCACAAGGTCTGTCAAACCAAGACGACGTGCATAAATACTAGCATCGGATTCGCCTGGTGAGTTGGTGGTATATGCCCGCCAAGTATCAAGTGAAACACCATATTTGCCTAAATTGGCTGGATTATCGTAATATCCCAGTTTTCCCTTGGTGCTACCCGACTGATAATCTTCATAATTCCCCGTTGCGGTGTTCACTCCGTAGGTACCTCTTTTGTACCAGTCTTCGCGGAATTTCATGTACCCTTCAGGACTATACACTTCACGGTAAGCACTTTTGGTAGTGACCCCAAAGTTTGAGGTGACAGTCACCACCGGTTTACCCTGTTTGCCTTTCTTTGTAGTAATAATAATTACACCACTAGCAGCCCTGGCTCCATAAACAGCAGCAGCCGAGGCATCTTTCAAAACGTCTATCTGCCCCACATCATCGGGATTAATTTCCGAAAGTTCGCCGTAAAAGATCATACCATCCAGAATAATCAGGGGGTCGTTATGTCCTCCGGCTGTATATACAGAACGCTGTCCACGTATTTGCATCGTTCCACCGCCCTTTGCGGATGCATCATAACCTACAGCTAAACCTGGGGTACCCCGCAATACATCCTGTATAGTATTCGGATTTTCGTTTTCAAATCTGTCAGGACGAATTTGAATGACAGAACCGGTAAGGTCTTTTTTGCGCATAGTTCCATAGCCCACTACAACAATTTCTTCCAATTTTTTTATATCTGAGGTAAGTTTAATTTCAAAATTAGATTGGCCTCCAACCTTTATATTCTCGCTGAGGTAACCTACATAAGAAATTAAAAGTACACTATTCTCGTTAGGCACTTCGATAGTAAAATCTCCATTAACATCGGATATTGTACCAATCTTAGTACCTTCTACAGAAATACTTGCACCAACAAGTGCTTCTCCTGTAACTGCGTCTGTAATTTTACCTGTAATTTTGTATTGCTGAAATGCAGCAGCAAATTCTTTAGGAGTAATAACCACAAGATTGTCTTCTAACACTTTGTAAGTGATGTCTGTTTTATTAAAAACAGAAGACAATAATTCGTCCAACGACAAATTTTTAGCATCTACATTTATAGTAGAATTCAGATATTCCGACCGGTAAAGAAATTTGTATTTACTTTCCGATTCAATTTTATTAAGAAGTTCACTGATTTGAATTTTATCAACTTTAAAAGTAAACCGTTCATTCTGGGAATAAACAGTTGCACTAATTTGAATAAAATTCACAAAAAGTAGTAGTGTAGTGAGTTTCATAATTAGAATTGTTTTTTGGGGGCAAAAATTTTCCAAACCCCTTACAATAGTTGAGAGTTTTTTCATAAATTCGAAAGTTGAAATTCAACAAATTAGATTTTTAACACAAAATTTAGGCGGGAAGTGTTGGTACCATTTCCCGCTTTCTTTGATTTTATTTCCATTGGTTTATTTCATAGGCAAAAATTTAGTTATAAGTAAGTTGTTGTATAGTTATTTAGTGATAATTATATGATTTCTGTTCATCTGATACTTAAACGGTGTTGCTAATTTCAACGCATTTAAGGCTTGTTCAATTGTTTCTTTTACAAATGTCCCTGAAAATAAGGCATTCGCTAATTTATTATCCTTAATTTCAATTTCAACATCATACCAGCGTTCTAATTTTTTAGACAATTCAAAAAAACGCTCATCCCTGAATACCAATCTATTGTCTTTCCAGGCAATAACAGGTGCAACGTCAATTTCTGAATCAAGCGTTAAATGCTCACTAAGCTCAGCATTGGTATCATCATAATTCCGTTTTTTATCAGTTACAGTAATTTCTTCTTTAAGCTTCTCAAAAATAACTTGTTGATTTGGCTTTAAAACAAGCAATCTGTTCTTTTCGGTCATTTCATTGCGATTAGAATATAGTTCGATGGAACCGGAAACTAAGGTTGTTTGAATGGTTTTTTCATCTTCATATGACTTAACATTAAATTTTGTACCAAGCACCTTAATAGTGATATCTTTAGTTCTTACAAAAAATGGATGTTTGGGATCCTTTTTTACATCGAAAAATGCTTCACCCTCAATGTAAACATTTCGTGTAAAATGGTCAAAGCGGGCAGGGTATCGCAAAGTACTCCCGGAGTTAAGCTTAACAACTGAACCGTCAGGAAGGGTCACCTTTGATTTGGAACCATAGGATACGGTGATCTCATTACTTGCACCACTTGCATTATCTGCAATCAGTTTATTATCCTTACCGGTAAAATAGTCCTTTGCAAACCATGTCAAACCTACAGACAGTATAACAATAGCGGCATATCTGAGAATGGCTTTTAATTTTAAAATTGAAGGCTTTCTTTGGGGTACGGATCTGCTTTCTGATTCAATTTGCAAATTCTGCTTAATATTATTAAATAATTGATCCGTCGGAACACTGATATCAGTTTCTTGAAGTTTCCGCCATAAATTTTCCAAAACATCTTTTAAATCTTCATTATCATCCCCTTCTTTTAATATCGAAGTCAATTCTTTGGCTTCCATTGGGGACAGTCCTCCCTGCTTAAATTTTTTTAATAAATCTTCAATGTGTTTTTGAGTTTCCATATTCGCTCTTGTATTAAGAAGTGGGTTTAAATTTTTTTTTCCGTGAAGCAAACTGTAATTATTTTAAGGTTTTTGTTTGAAATTCTAAATGGAAAAATTTAATTACCTATATTACTGTAACTTAAACAGCTTGTATTATACAAATTTATTCCTCAGGTATGAAAGTGCATGCCTGATTTGTGTATCTACGGTATTCTCGCTTATTCCCAATTTTGCAGATATTTCCTTATAACTCAATCCTTCAATCCGGCTAAGTACAAAAATTTCACGGCGTCTTTCCGGAAGATTTTGTATCAACTTCTGAAGAGTTTCTTCCAGCTCACGAAAAAGCACCTCCTCTTCTGTTATGAAAGAATATTCCTGGTTATGTTCAAGAAAATATTCGACAAATGCTTCGTGTTGAAGCTTTTTTTGAACTGATTCGTAAACCATATGTCGGACAATGCCAAACAGATAGGATATAAAAGATGCGGAAATACTTAAGTGTTTTCTTTGGTTCCAAATCGCGATAAACACATTTTGCACAATCTCTTCTGCATCCTGCGTCGTAGGAACCAAAGTGATTGCGAAAGCGTAAACCCTCTTATGAAATTGTTGAAAGAGTAATTCAAAAGCAGTTGGATCATCGTTTGCGATCCTTGAGATCAGTTTTTCTGTTGATTCTGAATCCTTCACCCTGGTTTTACGATTTTAAGGACAAACTTAGCAAAACTAATTAATTTGAGTTTAAATTTATAGAAGGCTAACTTTTGCCCTTACTCTCAAAAGTTTAATAAAATATTTAGTTATCGTACACTATTTGGCCAATTATCATGTCATACGAATTCCTCTTTGATCATATCTTCCAACTGATACATCTTTAAGATACCCATAAGTTCTATAAGTATGTGGTTTGTCATACCAGTTTTTTCCATCAATTCATTAATTGGCAAAATGAGTATGTCGGCTAGACTATGAAAATCGTTAGTGTCAACCAGAGATGTAACCGGAGCATTCAACTTCTGACCTGTAAAATAGTTCCAATTTTTAAGGTAGGAATTTCCCTTTTTAAAGTAAGAGTTTCAACTTGTAAGGTGGAGGCTTTACCTTTTAAGGTGAAAGTTTCACCTTATAAGGTAGAACTTTCCCTTTGTAAGGTAGAAGTTCCTCCTTGTAAAGTGAGAGCTTAACCTTTTAAGTAAAAAATTTCCACTTACAGGATGGGACTTTCTGTTTTAAAGTTGAAAGTTCCATCGTAAGAGAGTACTTCACCGGCTTTTTGTGCCATGTCAAATGACAGGAGAAGATTACAGAGG
>DATBXH010001160.1:0-2367 GCA_036514375.1 Bacteroidales bacterium
TTAAAGATATTTCCGGAAAGTGGGAGCATTTTTTAATTCAGGTTGTTGAAAAACCTATGCGCGGAGTAGACAGAGCGCTTGTGATTGTCGGAAGCGATAAGCGGGGAACTATTTATGGAATATATGACTTATCTCAGCAGATTGGTGTTTCTCCCTGGTATTGGTGGGCCGACGTTCCTGTTAAACATAAGGAAGCTTTGTTTATTTTACCCGGAAAGCAAGTGCAGGGTCCAAGCGTTAAATACAGAGGCATCTTTTTAAATGATGAGTATCCTGACCTCACTAAGTGGGTTATTAACAAATTCGGCATGGTTAAACCGAGTCAAAATCCTCCTATACCAACTGGTATAGCCAATTACAATCACGAATTTTATACAAAGTTATTTGAACTCATCCTTCGCTTAAAAGGCAATTACTTATGGCCTGCCATGTGGAATAATGCTTTTAATGAAGATGATCCTGAGAATCCCCGTTTGGCAGACGAGTATGGAATTGTAATGGGTACATCACATCAGGAGCCCATGTTAAGAGCTCAGAAAGAATGGGATCGGCGCTATGGAAAGACTTTGGGAAGCTGGAATTATTCCAAATATCCGGGAGTTCTTGACACATTCTGGCGCGAGGGAATACGTCGAAATAAAAATTACGAAAGTATTATTACCATTGGTTTACGTGGAGCAAATGACACTGAAATGGCTCCTGGCGGTCCGGCTGCGAATAAGACTTTATTGGAGAAAATTGTTGAGGAGCAACGAAAAATCATCGCAGAGGAGATGAACCCTGATGTTGCTAAAGTTCCTCAAATGTGGTGTCTTTATAAGGAAGTACAGGATTATTACGAAGCCGGAATGCGTGTTCCGGATGATGTCACTCTTCTTTGGGCTGAAGATAACTGGGGTAATATCCGGCGATTGCCAACTCCTGATGAACGCAAACGTAGTGGGGGAGCTGGTATTTATTATCATTTTGATTATCATGGTGGCCCCAGAAGTTACCAGTGGATTAATACGAACCCAATTGCAAAAATCTGGGATCAGATGTCGCTTGCCAAACAATATGGAGCCGACAGGATATGGATTGTAAATGTTGGTCATTTCAAAGGGTATGAGTTCCCTTTGGAATATTTTATGAATCTTGCCTGGAATACCGACCGATGGACAAATGATAATATTGAAAAGTTCACAAAGCTATGGGCTAAACGGGAATTTGGACCCGAATATTCCGATGATATTGCTGACATTATGAATAAATACACCCAATTTAACGGAAGGCGTAAACCGGAGCTTTTGGATGCTTTAACATACAGCGTGGTAAATTATAATGAGTTTGAAACAGTTGTGAGCGATTATGATGCAGTTGTGTCTAAGGCTGAAAACATTTATAACAAATTATCTCCTGAAAAGCGAGACGCCTTTTATCAGCTTGTTCTATTTCCCGCCAAGGCTAGTGCTTTGGTAAATGAATTGTATTTCACTGCTGCCAAAAATGCGCTGTATGCAAAACAGGGCCGTGCAAGTACCAACAATATGGCTGTAGATACCCGGAAATTATTTCAAACGGATACGTCTTTAATGGGTTATTATAACAGGATTTTTGCGCATGGAAAATGGAATCACTTTATGGACCAAACACATCTGGGTTATATCTCATGGAGGGATCCGCCTACAAATAGCTTGCAAGCAGTAAATCTTTCAGAAAACGCTGTACCTGATACCGCAGCCATGGGTATTAGTATCGATGGTTCTGAAGATGTTTGGCCCGGTGCAGTAACTGAGGCTGTACTGCCAGATTTTGATGTATTTAATCAGCAACGTCATTATGTTGATATTTTTAGAAAAGGGCAAATTCCATTTAAATATTCAGCTACTTCTTCTGACCCATGGATTATTCTTAGCGAAGACGAAGGTTCGGTAGATAAAGACAAACGTATTTGGGTCAGTGTGAATTGGAATAAAATTCCTGAAGGAAAATCAGTTGGAATTATCCTGATCAACAGCTGCGGCAGTAAGACATCAATTAAAGTTGTCGCATTTAATCCGAAAGAAGTGAAACGCGAGTCTCTTCAGGGTTTTGTGGAAGGAGAAGGAGTTGTTTCAATGGAAGCGGAGCATTTTACAAAGAAAGTGAATGTTGGTGATCGTAAGTGGATAAGGATTGAAGATTACGGTCATACGTTATCAGGGATGAGGGCTTTCGCCCCGGCAAATGAACCAGCCGCTGTCCCAACAAAGGATTCTCCTCGTCTGGAGTATAGGATGTATTTATTCGACAAGGGTTCTGTAGACATAAAGGCTATTTTGGGCGCTTCTTTAAATTTTATGCCTGGAAGAAGTGTAAATCTTGCTGTTTCTTTTGACGATGATCCTC
>DATBXH010001161.1:0-3651 GCA_036514375.1 Bacteroidales bacterium
AGTTGCATGCGGTTCATCTTTAAAATCCCGGTTTATTCCCAAAGAAATCTGTAGCAATGGCTGAAATATGGACAGATCGTTATAATAGCTCCGGATTTTTTCATTACTGTATTCATTTCCCAGCATGGTAAATAAGGTCGAATATCCGTCGGCAGCCGAAATAACGATATCCGCTTTGTGTACCGACCCATCTTCGAGCCTGATACCCACAGCACGGTCATTTTCGATCAGGATTTTCTCCACCCTCGCATGGTAGTGTATTTTTCCTCCCAACTCCACGTATCTTTTCTCAATGGCCCTTGAGAAATCCAAAGAACCTCCTATGGGAAAGCCTGCACATTGATTATGCAAATAAGCAAATGTCGTCATTACAGCGATTAACGGGAAATCCGGGAAGTCGAAGATGAGATGCAGATGATCCCGCAGGAAAGGATTGGTAAAACCGGATGCAAAATCAGTTAAAGTCTGGTTGCCATATTTCGCAAATAGTTTCATGAAGGGTAACATGCTGTAATATGTCCTTAACTTGTCAGAAATGCCCGCTAATTCGGGGGCCTTATCTACCGGCATGCGGAACTTTGTAAAAGCCTTAACTGCCCGGGTAAATGCTTGTATCCTCTCTTTGTCTTCAGGTGCTAACTCGAGCAGGTGTGCTTCCAACCGGTCGATATCCGTATATAATATCAATCTCTCTCCGTTGTTGCCTTCGATTCTCAAAAATTCTTCATGGTCAATAAATTTTCTGTTTTGTACAGCTCCCAGCTCATGCCATATGTTATAAAAATTATCTTCGGGACCCGACCCGGCTAACCAGTGAATACACCCGTCAATGTTATACCCTTTACGCTTCCAGGCGGTGCATAAGCCACCAGGCAGATTGTGCATCTCAAAAATGGTTGTGGAATAGTTATTCATTTGCCCGTAACAACCCGCAGACAGTCCGGCAATACCTGCTCCAATGATAATTATCTCCTTCATAACAGAATCTTTTTGTTTAATAATTTGATCGATGCCTCAAAAATGAGGATTATTCACCGGGGAGAATGTGCATAAAAAGGAGTATAAAGTGCAGTATCGGGAGTATTGATTTTGTACTTTTGAAACGAAGACTTTCAATGATAAATTTTAAGCTGTGCTGTCAGAGTTAGATCCTGTGGATATTGATGCTTTATTTTCGAACAAGATTGTGGAAGAGGGCTTTTCTTCCATAACACTTATCGAGAAAAACCAACATCTGAGTTTGCCATTTGCCGAATTAAAAGCACAGAACTGGTGGTTCGAAGGTATACGCATTGGCTATTCCGACTGGATCTTTCAAAAGGATTGTGAATTTGACTGGCAGGGTAATTTGGATGTAGTGACACTGTTTTTTAACCTGCGGGGCAAAACATCCACGAACCTCAATGTTTGCGGAAATAATTTTGAACTCGGAAATTACCAGCACAACCTTTTTTATTTTCCCCATAGTCATGGTAAAATCAGGAACCACGATCTGCGCCTGACCAACTTTATGGTTCAGTTTACAGTTGAATCATTTGTCCGGCTAACAGCGGGTGCCAGTGGAGTTTTAAAAGAATTCTCCGATGCCGTGTCGCTCGGAAAGCCGGGAGCATTATCAGAAACTAATTTATATGCCGACGGTAAAATGCTCGGCGTTATCGATACCATCCTTAATTGCAGCTATAGGGAGGAAGTGAAAAAGATGTTTTTACTTTCAAAGTGTCTCGAACTCCTGGTACTGCAAACCGAAGCCTGTTATAACGTCAGAACGGTATCGTCGGCTTTCATTAAGAACGATTACGACAAGGAACGGATTCTGTACGCCCGGGAATATTTATTGCAGCACATGGGGAATCCGCCCGGACTGGCTGAGCTGTCAAGATTAGCAGGTATTAACGAGTTTAAGTTAAAAAAGGGATTCAAGGAAATGTTTGGAAATTCCGTGTTCGGATATTTGTCCGATGCAAGACTGGAAACAGCCAAAAACCTGATGCTCGACAAGCAAAAATCGATTGGTGAAATCGCTTTGGAACTGGGATATTCCTCCACGCAACATCTCAACAATTCCTTTAAAAAGAAATTTGGTATCACTCCGGGCAGGCTCAGGGGGTGACATTGACTTTCGAAATGGTGTTTTAACCAGGCAAAGAGGGACATTACAAGTGGTAAAGACGGCTGCTCCCTTTGCTTGTTGTACGGACTGCTTCTGAACGGAAAGTTAGAATTGATATTTAATCCCCACTGTCGGGTAAAACTTAATTTGCTTTTCGCCTGTCAAATTATATAAAACGTTGATTTTTGAACCTGCCGAAAGGTTGTTTTTAACCCTGATCCAGATTTGGGGATCGCCAAAGAAGGCAAATTTTTTGCCCTTTAAGTCTTTTGTATAATCATTCCCCTGGTTTCGGTTTTCTGTCCAGAAGGTGAAACTACCGGATGCGAAAATTTTGTAATTGAAAAACCCTCTGCCAATATAAAGCGTAATCTGCGGATCGTAGCTTGGTCTATCAAACATATTTACCCGAAAACTCAGACTTGGAGCAATCCATGAGCCTTTCCAAAATAGTAAACCTGAAAAGCCGGCAGCAAAAGAATTGACAATATAAAATCCGAAGGAGGAGGATGTGACTCCAAGCCCCCCACTATATGTTAGGTAGATGTATATTTTTGGCTTCCAGAATTTCAACGATTGAGAAATCTGGGTAAAGCACTGCCCGACATTATTGTTTTTGCCATTCAGGTCGGTTTGCAGCTTGAATAGAAATGAACCTGTACCAACAGTATCGATATTTCTGAGGTACTCAAAATAAAAAGTCGGGTAATTGGCTGCATTTAATTTAGGGTCGATCGTATGCCTGAAATCGTAATGGAGCTGAAGGTCTTGAGAAAATACCGAAATCGGGAGAAGCAATAAGAAAGTGAAAGGTATAAATTTCATAATTTTAGGTTTTTAATACTTTTGGACAAAAGTAGAGGAGAGGCGCTCCGAAGGCTGGAATTGTGGCGGAATTCTTCAGAAATGATGCGGAAATCCGTGTCAAGGCATGTAACGTTTAAACACGAATAAGAGAAATGGAAGATCTGAATAGACCTGTTTTTATTAGCTTATTTAAGGAAGCCTGCAAAAAATGTTTTGGAGTTCCCCTTGCCACGCCGCTTTCCGAAGCTGATAGTAAAAACCTTTCCAATAAAATATTCGAGCAAACCGGCCTGGTGATTGGAGCAAAGAGTATTAAGAATTACTCTGTTTACGTGCTCAGTCAAAACAGAGAAATCAAACAAGAGAACCCCTCTTATGCCACATTAGATACCCTGGCAAGGTATGTGCTTGAAGCTCCTTATACAGATGAAATTGAACGGAAGGAAAACGAAGGTCATTACCCATACTGGTTTCAGTATAGAAGCAGGTTTTCGGCCATTACTCCGAAACGGGTCATTTTTAAAGTCAATTGGAAAAAGGCAGTAGTTATCTTACTTACTGTTTCATGTCTAATTTTGGGATTATGGGTGGTCCGATATTTTGTCCGGCGAGAGAAAGCGGTAAGTTTTACTGATAATTTTAACGCTGTTTCTGAAGATTCTTTGATTAGCAAAGGATGGATTATTAAATCAAAAGATGTGCCATGGTGGAACAAAAGAAATGCAAAAGCC